>JAAYLU010000056.1 GCA_012521675.1 Synergistaceae bacterium
ACGGCATCCGGGGAAAGCAAAAGCGCAAATGGGTGGCGACGACGGACTCCAACCACGGCAACCCGGTATTGCCCAACCGTCTGAACAGAGATTTTGCGGCATCTGAACCCGACAGGAAGTGGGTCAGCGACATAACATACGGTGCGCCCGTATAGTGCAATCGAAATACCCGTTGCCCACATCACTGCGGAAAGGAGAAGAACGGCAAGCGCAATGCAATACCGGGGAAACGGGGCTGTCCGCGCTGCGGCGGACATGAGTCTGGGCGGCAGTGACCCTTCGCCCGCCGAAGGGGTGATGTAGCCCGCCGACAAAGGGGACTGAGGCGAGACCGTTAAGCCGAGATGGTCCTCGAGACTGAGTGTCGAAAGGTCGAGGAACACGAACCGATTCATCCGCATCCGAGGGTTGAAATGTCACCGCATCCTACACGGTCTGACAGGATGCATGCGGAGGGAGGCGTCAAATGTATGGACAAACCTCCTAAGCCGTCCGCCAAGAACTCTGGGGCGGACGGTGGAGCGACGGGGAGAACGCAGCCAGACCGTCGACTCCGCGTCGACTTGCGGAAAGCAAGGGCAAGGACTGCGATCGGCGGCCTAATCGACGTGAATGAGTTTGATCGCGTGAAACGGGGAAGCTTCGCGCGGCCGATGGGAGGCGGGAGCTCCGGGCCGGGCGGAGTGGCGGAGCACTCGTAGTAGTCTGAGGCGGGGAAAGCCCGTCGCATGGCGAAGGGGTGCAGCTTGACGTATTTACCTGACAAACTAACTGACCCAGCGAGGTGAAGACCTCTGATAATCAGCGAAATGCAGCGTAAATTAGCGACATGGTCCGAAGAGGACAAGGCAAGAAGGTTCTACCGACTGCTGAGAATAGTCTCCGACCCGATATGGCTGGAGGAGGCGATATGCAGAACACTCGGCGCCCGGGGAGCGACAACGCCGGGAATCGACGGCATGACGAGAGCCCACGTGGAGAACAACATCACGGAACTTGCGCGCACCATCGGAAAGGAACTCAGGGCCGGCACCTACGAACCGCAGCCCGTGCGTCGCGTCAACATCAGGAAGAGCAACGGCAAACTCAGGCCGCTAGGGATACCAACGCTCAAGGACAGAATCGTGCAGCGGGCAATGCTCATGGCGATGGACCCCATATGGGAGAGCGACTTCCACAACCTGTCCTACGGATTCAGGCCCTGCAGGAGCGTGCACCAGGCCATACGAACCGTGAAACTGCAACTCCAGGACAGCCACATGGGAGAAGCCGCCCGATGGATAATAGAAGGGGATCTGACGAGCTACTTCGATACCATACACCACGGACTGCTCATGAAAGCCGCGAGGAGGAGAATCCGGGACAGGCGCTTTCTGAACCTGCTCTGGAAGTTCCTCAAGGCGGGGCACGTCGACAAACGGCTCTTTCACGCCGCCCACGACGGCGTGCCTCAGGGCGGAGTCATCTCTCCGCTGCTCGGAAACATCATGCTGAACGAATTCGACACGTACCTTGAAAACCGGTATCTCTCGAAGAAGGCGAGAAAAGACAGATGGTACTGGAACGACAGCCTCAAGCGGAAGCGTCCCAGGGCAATCGAGGAGGGGCGCGAATGGAAACCCGCGGTGGCCTACTGTAGATACGCCGACGACTTCCTGATAGCCGTCAAGGGAACACGAGCGCAGGCGGAGGAGATACGCCAAGAGAGCAAGGAACACCTGCACAACAACCTCCGACTGGTCCTGAACATGGAAAAGACCCGCATAACCCACGTCAACGACGGATTCGTCTTTCTCGGACACCGCATCATCAGAAAGCGGGGAAAGAAGGGGACGATGAGAGTCACCGACGGAATCCCCCGCGAGAAAGTCTCCGGCTTCATATACCGCATCAAGAAGCATCTAGACGAGAACCATCACATGAGCGGCGCGGAGATGATCAAAAGCCTGAACCTCAAGATTGAAGGCTGGGGAAGATTCTACCAGTACGCGGACCAGAAATCCTGGGCGTTCGATAAAGTGGACAGAGCGGTATTCTGGAAGATGGCGCACTGGTTGGGGAATAAGTACAGAAGCCCTATAAAGCCCTTGGTGAAGAAGTGGGTGAAGCACCCAGAAGAGGGCAAGGCCAAGACATGGGTGATGTACGACAGGACGAGCGACGGAAAACCGCGACGCGCAGCCCTCTCCCGGCTTGTAGGGAGAGGCGGCAAGCAGTACCGATGGAAACAGCAGCAGGGCAACCCTTACATGGCGGAGCCGGAGGAAAGAACCCGAGCGCCGAGGTCTCGCTACGACGAGGTCGCGATGGCTGTCAGTCAACGTTGAGTGGAGAGCCGTATGCGCTGAGAGGCGCACGTACGGTTCGGAGGGGAGAGACGGGGAAACAGCTCGACTGCGCCCCGTCTCTTACCCTACTCGCCACTGAAGAGGGCTGGCTCTATCTGGCCGCGATAATGGATCTTCACTCTCGCAGCATAGTCGGCTGGTCGGCCGGAGAGCGAATAACCGCCGGTCTTGTCTCCAAGGCGCTTGACCGCGCCCTGGAGCGGAGGAATCCCGGCAAGGGGCTTCTTCTTCACTCAGACAGAGGCAGTCAGTACACCAGCCGCGAGTACCAGACCAAGCTCTGGCACAACGGCATCATAGGCTCGATGAGCAGGAAGGGGAACTGCTGGGACAACGCTCCGATGGAGAGCTTTTTCGGCGCGTTGAAGACGGAGTGGATCTACGGGAGGAGGAAGTACAGTACTCGAGAGGAGGCTCGTTCAGATATATTCAAGTATATTGAAATATTCTATAATCGCAAGCGTCTTCATTCCGGGCTTGGCTACAAAACCCCGGAAGAATATGAAAAAGGGAGATTGCGGGCATAAAAGTATGTCCGGTGTTTCGGGGGAACCTCACCACCGTGCGAAATCCCCTCGCCATCGCCCTGCCGGCGCGAAGAACGCTGTTGTAACCCTCGACCATGGCGTTGGTCATGCGGCTGTGAAACCAGCGCAATATGCCTTCGAGATGACGCTTGATCATCCTGCCAACCGCTGCGACTTCGGGTATCCGGCACAGAAGAGCCCAGCGGCACCAACCCTTGAGCTGACCTCTGGCTTCCTCCGCCGTCAGCCCGGAACCGACATCCAGTATCTGTTGCAACAGGATCTTCATGCGATAGGCCTTCCCGGTCTGTCTGCAAGCACCGCTCAGGCAGGCCTTCCCCAGGCTGTCGCGCTGACCGGCGCTCAGGTCCTTCTCGTTCCTGCGCCAGTACCACCGAGTGCCCTTCAGTTCCGCGCAGTTCGCGCTCTCGCGCCTGCGCACAGTGTCAAGAGCGTCGTTCATGGCCTTCACGACGTGAAACTTGTCGAAGGTGACGGAGGCGCGGGGAAGGCTCTCCTCGACACCCTTGATGTAGGCGGGAGACATGTCGCAACAGACCTCCGTTATCCTCAAAGGGTCGCCGCCGCGTCTCCTGAGATGCTCGGCGAAAAGAGCCACCGTGTCAGACCCCCTGCCATCGGTCGCGAATATCAGCCGCTTCGTCCAGTAGTCGAAGACGAACGTGACGTACTTGTGTCCCTTCCTCCAGGAGGTCTCGTCGATGGCCACGGCGAAGACGTTTGACAGGTCCTGGTTCTCCAGCGCGCGGTCCACGGAGCGTCTCAGCATGCGCCACAGGG
>JAAYLU010000057.1 GCA_012521675.1 Synergistaceae bacterium
CCTGACTACCGTCCCCGCCGCCAGGGCGGATGCGAACATTATCCCCATCGACGCCCACAGTTTGCGGCCCCCGAGCTCCCTCCAAAGCACTATGAAGGTCGCCACGCACGGAAAGGTCATGGAGAGGGTCACGGTTGCGACGACCAGTTGCTCAGGGGTGAGCCCGAGCGCGCCCAGCAGGCCCATCGCAACGTCCTTTCTCAGTATGCCGAGCAGTATCGGGGCCGACGCCTCGGGGGGAAGCCCCAGCAGGCCGTTGAACACCGGCGCGAGCAGCCGCGACAGAAGGGCGGTCACCCCGGTCGCCTCCAGCAGCCCGATCGCCAGGATTCCGACGAGGACAAGAGGGACGGCCTCTATCAGGAAGCCTCTCACTCTCATCCATAGCTTCATCCCCAGGGACTTGAACGAAGGTATGCGGTAGGGGGGAATCTCGACTATCAGCTCCGGGCTGAATCCGGGCAGGAACGAGTGAAGGGCTCGTCCTATGATAAGCCATGAGGCGATCAGGGTGGCGTACACCATCAGCACCCATTCCATCCCGAGGTCGCCCACCGTGCCGATTATCATCGCCTGCAGACCCGCACAGGGGATGGCCACGGAGATCAGGGTGGCCGCGATGAACCTCTCCCTTTCCGAGTCCAGCACCCTGGTGGCGAGAATGCCGGGCACGTTGCAGCCGAGGCCGAGCAGCGAAGGCACGATTGCGAAGCCGTGCAGCCCCATGCGGTGGAGCAGCGCGTCGAATATCACGGCGAGGCGCGGCAGGTAGCCGAAGTCCTCAAGCAGGCCGAGCACCAGGTAGAAGGCCGCGACGTAGGGCAGAACCATCGCGAGCGGCACGTACAGCCCGGTAGACAGCAGCCCGAGGCTCTGCTCGAAGTCTATCGTCCCGTCGATCAGGCGGCCAACGACGATGTCGTGCAGCGCCCCCTCCCCTCCGAGCAGGGAAGAGACCCTCATGTTCAGAGGCAGCAGCCACGCCTCGAAGACAGGATCGAGCACCTCCTCGATGACCCCCTCCCCCAGCAGGCGAATGGAGGCGAAGCTGCCCGCTATCACGAGCAAGCCGATCAGCAGCCCCCAGAAGGAGTCGACCGACGCGTCCTCCAGCCTGTCCAACAGGGTGTGATGCCTGTGGCTGACCCTCTGAACCCTCTCGATTATCTCGCCTATTGCGTTCCATCGGTCGTCCTTGCCGGGCACGACCCGCTCGCCCGAGCCTTCGACGGCCAAGCCGCCGGGGCTCGCCTCGGGAAGCCTGTCCAACAGCTGGCTTATCCCCTCTCCTGTCACTGCGACAGTGGGTTGCACCGGGACCCCGAGGAGCATCTCGAGCTCCTCCACGTCTATCTCAATCCCCTTGTGACGCGCCTCGTCTACCATGTTCAGGGCTACCACGACCGGCAGGCGGCGCTCCATCGTCTGGAATGCGAGGAAGAGGTTGCGCTCAAGAGCAGTGGCGTCCAGCACCAGTATCACCGCGTCGGCCCCCTCGTCGACCATGCGCTGCGCGACCTCCTCCGCCTCGTTCGTCGGCGAGAGGGTGTACGAACCCGGCACGTCTATCACTCGCCAGACCTCGTCTCCGCGGCGGTACCATCCCTCCAGAAAACCCACGGTAGTCCCGGGGTAGTTGGACGAGACGGCGTGCACCCCGGTGATTCGCGTGAACAGGGCGCTCTTGCCCACGTTGGGGTTGCCGACGAGCAGCAGCCTCTTGGTATCGGACGCCGCTTCATCCATTGGATGACTCCCTCTCCGGAACCGGGAGCACGAAGACGTTGGACGAGATGTTCCAGCCGACCGCGATCTGCCTGCCGTCCAATATCAGGGTCACCGGGCCGTGAAAGGGCATCCCGGAGATCTTCTCCACGACCTTGCCGACTCTCAGGCCGAGTGCCTCCAGCCTCTGGGCGCAACAAGCGCCGGTCATGCCTCCTATGCTCTTCGGCGAGGAGATGCTGACGATGCGCCCCGACGCTCCGTTCGGAAGGTCGCGCAGAGACACGGCGCCGGAATGCTCGAATGGACGAGGGCGGCCCGCGGTGCGGGACAGGTGGTGAAGTATCCTCATCTCGCCTCGCCGCCTCTCTTGGCCCTGTTTCTTGCGCGGAGCTGGCCGCAGGCCGCGTCGATATCCTTGCCCCTCTCCCGGCGGATCTCGTTCTCGATGCCCAGCTTTGTCAGTATGGCCGAGAACTCCTTCACCCGCCCCGCGGACGACCTGGCATAGACAGGATCGCCCGGGTGGGAGGGCGGCACCGGGTTGTACGGGATAAGGTTGACGTAGACGGACAGCCCCGACAGCAGGGCGGCGGTCTCGTAGGCGTGGTCCGGCTCGTCGTTGACCTTCTGAAGCATCACGTACTCGACCGTAATTCGCTCCCCGGTCCTCTGCCAGTACGTCCTCATCGCGTCCACGAGCGCTCCTACGGAGTACTTGCGGTTCACCGGCATGATCTTGCTGCGCAGCGAATCGTTCGGCGCGTGAAGGGAGACGGAAAGCCGCACCGGTATGTAGAAGTCGGCGAGCTCCAGTATTCCCGGGACTATCCCGCATGTCGATATGGTGATGTGCCTGGCCCCGAGGTTGCGCATCTTCGGCGAGTGCAGGTTCTCAATGGACTTGAAGACGGCGGCCGTGTTCAGCAGAGGCTCCCCCATGCCCATGTAGACGACGTTCTCGATGTTCCTGCCGAGTCGTTTCTCCATTGCCAGAAACTGGCCGACTATCTCGCCCGTCGTCAGGTCACGCGAGAAGCCTGACCTTCCGGTGGCGCAGAATGAGCAGGAGAGAGGGCAGCCCGCCTGGCTGGAGATGCATGCCGTGGTGTGCGAGCCCTGGGGTATCATCACCGCCTCGACCTGCTCGCCGTCGTAGAGCTGAAAGAGGAACTTCCTGGTTCCGTCCTTCGACTCGTCCTCGCGCACCGTTATGGGCGGCAGGACGAGGAGCTCGTAGGCAAGCCTCTCCCGGAGCTCCTTCGACAGGTTTGTCATCTCGTGCACGTTGAATACTTTCTTTCCGTAGATCCACTGGCAGAGCTGGTCGGCCCTGTACTTGGGCAGTCCCCATCTGCTGACGCAGGCCTCGACCCACTCCTCGTAGGAGAGGTCGAGGGCGTTCACCGTTTCACTCATCTAACTTCCTCCTGAAGAATCGCAATCACCCTGTCGGATTGTATGCGGTGATAATGTCGCGGAAGAGATGTTCCTGTCGACTGATGTTCTATCGATCGCCGTCTTCGCCACCGTCGTACCGGGCCTGGTCCGGATTATCTTGCAGCGAGCGTGCTCCCGAGGCCAGGAAGGCCTGTATCTCGGCCCTCGAGCTCTCCCTGTTCGCCTCTTTTTCGGCGTACATCCTCCTGTCCGCCTCCCTCTGCAGCGTCTCGATGCTTCTCCCGTCCTGATGGTTGCACGCGGATCCGCACGCGATACTGAGCGGCAGGGCCCCCTCCTGTTTTTTGTAGTTGGCTATTCCGTCCTTGATCCTCTTTATCACCTTCTCTCCCGTGTCGGGGGCGGAGTCGGGCAGCAGGAAGGTGAACTCGTCCCCGCCGATTCGCGAGACGTGGTCAGACTCGCGCCTTGCGGCGTTGGCGAGCACCTGGGCGGCGGCTATCAGGAGCTCGTCGCCCGTCCTGTGGCCAAGGGAGTCGTTTATCAGCTTCAGCCCGTCTATGTCGCACACTACGATGGTGACGGTGTTCGAACGCTTGGCGTCGAGCGCCTCCATCACCTCTATGAAGTAGGCCCTGTTGTGAAGCCCTGTGAGGCTGTCCAGGTAGGATTTGTCGCGAAGATCCCTGGTGTTCTCCTTTACCCTGATCGCCATGGAGTTGAACGCCATTCCGAGCATCCGGAACTCGCTGGGCGATTCCTCCAGCTTCCGGGTGTCGAGGGTCTCGAACCTCCCCTCCTCCATGGTTCTCACGCCGCGGAGGAGGAGCTTGAGAGATCGCTCCACCAGGCTGAACAGCCTTCGGGTTGTGATCAACTGAATAAAGAATAGGGCAAGTCCTACGACAAGCATGTAGAGCAGGTTGGCCTTGATCGGTGCTAGGAATTCCTGGTAGTCCACCTGGGCGATCAGATAAAAAGAGGTTTTATCCAATTTCTTTCCCTTGGCGAAGTAGTTCGAGCCATCGCAGTCCGTGCAAAGAAGGGAAGAAGCGCCTGACAGGCGCTCGGGGCTGTGAGGCTTCCCCTCGGAGCCGCTGTCCGTGATTATTTCGATTGACTCGCCCTTGGAGTTCAGCAGGTGGAAGCGCCCGGTCTCTCCGAACCTGGTCGAGAGGATGGTTCTGATTATCGTGTCGAAGGATATCGAGCCCGCGACCACTCCCCTGAACTCCCTGTCGATCATCAGCGGCGCTGAGAAGACGACGACCGGCATCTCGGAGAGCCTTCCGTAGAAGACGTCGGTTATAAAGGCCCTTCCCTCTTGCCCCTCCTTAAAGTAGTCCCGGTCCGACAGATCTATCTCCCGGGAGGCCAGAGCGCCAAGATTGCTCTGTACCAAGGGTTGTCCGGAGGTGTCCAAGTATGCAATATTGAGAAAGCTGGAGTTGACTCCGGCTATGCGACTGAAGTCCGAGAGCATTCTCTCCTGGTCCTCGGCCCGCACCGACGGCAGGTTCGCTATCGAGCGGATGAAGTCCAGATTTATCGAAAACCAGCGCTCAAGGGCAACGGACTGCATCTCCAGGGCGTTGGCTATTGTCCGCTCCGTCGCCTGCGACACCCGCAGGAGCTCCGCAAGGCCGACAAATGCCAAAAAGACGACCAAGGCCGCTGCGAAAAGCTTTCGGTATCGTCTTAAAATATCTCTGACACTCCCAGGGCTTGCGGCCATCCGGGCAACCTCCCACGACTTGCATCGATAATGAGTCATTGTACCATGCCGCCCCTGTTTTTGGCAGGAGAACCCCTTCATTTTGAAAAGAATGAGAAGAAACGTAGACATTATTTTCCTTAAGGGTATGCTTAATTAAATATCGATAACAATATTCATTAGAGGAGGGTGCTTTATGAAGAGAATCTGTCTCTGGGCTGCTGTGACGGCCCTGTTCGCCTTTTCATGCCTTGCCGTGCCGGGGGCCTTGACATCGTATGCGTCGGAGGGTGGTCTGCTGCTGACCTCGGTCGGACAGAGCCCGGACGCGACCATGATACGGGTCGTCCTGAGGAAGATGAAGATCGACGCCGAGAATCAGCCTCTGCTCAAGGCGGATGAGATCGGCGAAGGGAAGATCCTGGTGGCGGTGGTGGGGGGAAGCTCCAAGGGCCTCGGTGCCGCTGGGATTGACAAGGACCAGGAGAACGATAGGGTCGGCGCCCTCCTCGAGGCAGCGGGGAAGGCCGGGATCAAGATCCTCGTGATGCACGTAGGGGGGGAGGGCAGGAGGGGCGCACTCTCCGACGCCTTCATCGAGACGGCCGTGCCTTACGCCGACGCCCTGATAGTCGTGGACGGGGGCAACGACGACGGCCTGTTCGACCGGCTGATCGAGGGCAAGGGAGTGAAGCTGCTGACGGCGCCCAACGTGAGCGGGACGGCGGAGCCTCTGAAGAGCGTCCTGTCAGGGTGGGGAGTCTCCGCCCAGTAGGCGGTGCAGAGCATGGACTGGTTCTGGCCGGAGGGGCTATATACGATCGTCATGGTGGGGAGCTTCATCTTCGGATCGTTCGCGCTAAAGCTCCCGATAGCGGTCGCCCTCTCGGGTGCGGCGGTTGTAGGCGCCCTGGTCGGCGGCGAATGGTTTCCCGTTAGACATATCGTGGAGGGGATGTTCGGGTACCTTGACACGATACTGATAATAGCCACGGCCATGATCTTCATGAAGTCGGTCCAGAGGTCGGGGCTACTGGAGAGTTTGGCGGCATGGGTGATCCGAAAGTTCCGTCGCAGGCCCCTGCTGCTGAGCATCGGGTTGATAGTTATAATAATGGCCCCCGGCATGATAACCGGCTCTTCCACGGCGGCGGTGCTGACGACCGGCGCTCTGGTCGCACCGGTGCTGATGCGCTTGGGGGTGACGAGGACCAAGACCGCCGCGGTGATTGCCATGGGCGCCATCTACGGCATGATCGCGCCTCCGGTCAACGTACCGGCGATGATCATAGGGGGCGGCATAGACATGCCGTACGTAGGGTTCGCCCTGCCTCTCCTGGTATGCACTGTGCCCCTGGCTATCTTCTCCGCCCTGACCCTGGTATACCCATCGCTGAAAAAAGGTTCAGGCAGCGACGAAGAGCTGGAGGTGGAGCTCAAGAGGATGGAGGAGACGCCCCTGTCGCTGCGGCTGGCGACTCCCGTGCTGGTGGTGGCGGTCCTGATGACGGGGGAGCAGTTCTTCCCCTCCTTCTGGCCCGCGCTGGGGATGCCGGTGATCTTCCTGTTGGCCTCCCTGTCGG
The DNA here is from genome assembly GCA_012521675.1 of Synergistaceae bacterium. Classification (NCBI taxonomy): domain Bacteria; kingdom Thermotogati; phylum Synergistota; class Synergistia; order Synergistales; family Synergistaceae; species Synergistaceae bacterium. The sequence goes on from JAAYLU010000057.1 coordinate 6,424, forward strand.
CCCTGATGTCGGGCGGCAGGAGGTTCGACTTCATCGACTCGTCCACCGAGGCCCTTAACGACGCCATCCCAGTGCTGGGGATCCTGATGGGTGTGGGGATGTTCATCCAGATCATGACCCTTACCGGGGTGCAGGGCTTCCTGGTGGTCTCGGTGCTGGCCCTCCCCGCCTGGCTTATGTACCTGGGCATAGCGACGTCGATACCCCTGTTCGGGGCTGTGTCGGCCTTTGGCGCGGCCTCCGTGCTGGGGGTGCCCTTCCTGCTGGCCCTGCTGGGCAGAAACGAGATCATGGTCGGCTCGGCCCTCAGCCTCATAGCGGGGCTGGGAGACCTGATGCCGCCCACGGCCCTCGCGGGAATCTTCGCCGCGCAGGTCGTGGGGGAGGAGAACTATTTCAAGGTGCTTCGCATCTGCCTGCCCCACGGGGTGCTTACGGCAGGGTGGGGCATCCTCGTGATAGTCTACGCGAACGAGATCATGGGCTTCCTGCCCTGAGGAGGAGATGGACATGACTCTTGTGTATCGCGCGATCGTACTTTTCATCCTCCTTCTGACGGTGCGCTGTCAGTTCAGGGAGAGGGATTTTTGGAGACAGGCAACGGCGGCGTTGGTGGTTGTGCCCCTGCTGCTTCGCCTGCTCATGATAAAGTAAGGGGGCGACTTGATGAAACTTAAAGGAACGCCCCTGACGGCGGCGATTCTGCTTCTGGCGGCGATCGGACTTGCCGCGATGGCGGGCGCTTCATTCATGGCGATGTGGAAGGACGACGTCCTCGTGCCCGCGCCGGGCTTCGAGAAGAAGATGCTTAGCGACTGGTTCGACGGCCTTGCAGGTTCTCCGGGGGACACGCCGGTCTACGTGCAGCAGGGGGGAGAACCGGGCGGCACCGTGTTGATCCTGGGAGGAACTCACCCGACCGAGCCTGCCTCGATGGTCGCGGCGACCCTGTTCCTGGAGCGAGCCGAGGTAGTCAAGGGCAGGCTGATTGTGATCCCGCAGGCCAACATGCTTGGCTTCACGCACAACTCCCCGCAGGAGGCTCACCCGCAGAGCATATCCTTCGAGGCCCCGGACGGAAGCAGGAGGGTATTCCGATTTGGCTCCCGCCTGACCAACCCTCTTTACGAGTGGCCCGCGCCCGACATCTACATCCACCCCGCGTCAGGGCAGCAGCTCCCGGGCAAGGAGAGAGGAAACATCAACCGATGCTATCCGGGCATCCCGGATGGATCGGTCACGGAGCAGGCGGCCTACGCTATAACTGAGATGATCAAGATCGAGGGGGTCGACCTGTCGATAGACCTGCACGAGGCATCGCCAGAGTACCCGGTGGTGAACGCGATAGTCGCTCATGAGAGGAGCATGGAGCTGGCCGCCATGACCACGATGGACCTGGAGATGGCGGGGATCCCGATGCGACTGGAACCGTCGCCGAAGAACCTGCGCGGACTGACGCACAGGGAGTGGGGGGACTACACTGATACGATGCCGGTGCTGATGGAGGCGGGCAACCCGGTGCAGGGGCGCCTCCGCGGCAGGACGGACGAGAGGCTCGCCCTCACCGGGGAGGACAAGGCCTATGTGAAGGCCGCGGGCCTCGGAAGGCTCTACATCCCCTACGACGGTGACCAGAGGATCGAGTACAGGGTGGGGAGGCACGTAGCGTCGATAATGGTCTTCCTGGAGAATCTTGATCTCCTGGAGCCCGACAAGGGAGTGCTTCTGGAGGGCATCCCCTCGTTCGATGATCTGCAAGAGAAGGGCGTCGGGGCCTTCCTTTCGCCCATGGAGTTGTAATGCAGTGGTTTCAAAAAAATACAGGAGGTGTTGTGAGATGAGAAGGTATCTATCGGCGGCGCTTGTGCTGCTCCTCGTCATGGCGGCGGGGGCATGTGCGGCGGAGTTCGAGGTGCGCGACGTCTATTCGCGCAGGGGAATGGTCTCGTCGGCGCACGAGCTCGCCTCCCGGGCGGGCGTCGAGATCATGGAGAGGGGCGGCAACGCCATAGACGCGGCCGTGGCCACCATGCTCGCGCTGAACGTGGTGGAGCCGAACGCCTCGGGCTTAGGAGGAGGCGGCTTCTCGACCATACGCTTCGCAAAGACGGGCGAGGTCGTCGAGCTGGACTACAGGGAGATAGCACCCCTGTCCGCCACGAAGGACATGTACGCTTCCGAGGCCTCCAAGAAGGCCAGGGAGTCCGTGCTCGGAGGCAAGGCCGTCGGAGTCCCCGGGATCGTGATGGGAGTCTTCACGATGCTGGAGAAGTACGGTACCATGACCTTCGCCGAGGTCGCCGAGCCGGCGATTCGCCTCGCGGAGGAGGGCTTCGAGGTTCACCCGATGCAGAACGGCATAATCAACGACGAGTACGACAAGCTCGCCAAGTACAGCCCGGTCTGCGCATTCCTTCCCGACGGGCTTCCCGCCGAGGCTGGCTCGATACTGAAGCAGCCGGAGCTCGCCGGGGCGTTCAGACTGTTGGCGAAGGACGGCCCGAACGCCTTCTACAGAGGCCCGATAGGCGAGGCGGTGGTGGCCGCTGTCAACGGAGCGGGCGGCGACATGTCCATGAAGGACCTCAACAACTACAGCATGGAGATCAGGACGCCGGTCAAGGGAACCTACCGGGGCTACTCCATATACTCGACGCCCCCGGCGTCCAGCGGCGGCACCCACATAGTGCAGCTTCTTAACATAATGGAGAACTTCCAGGTCAGCTCCTGGGGTCACAACTCGCCGACCTATCTTCACCACCTCGCCGAGGCGATGAAGATGGTCTTCGCCGACCGCCAGCGCTACATGGCGGACACCGCTTTCGTGGACGTTCCGCTCAAGGGCCTTGCGAGCAAGGAGTACGCCAGGACCCAGGCGGACAAGATCACCCCGTTCGAGGCCGCGGCAGAGGTGCTACCCGGCAACCCATGGCGTTACGACGAGGCCAAGGAAGTGGCATACCAGGGGCACGACGGCAACAAGCACGTCTCCACGAGCTCCTTCTCCGTGGTCGATGCGGCCGGCAACATTGTGGCGTCGACCAACACGGTCAACTTCTTCTTCGGCTCCGGGGTGGTAGTGCCCGAGTACGGGATCGTCCTCAACAACGAGATGGACGACTTCGCTCAGGATCCGGCGAGCGTGAACGCGCCCGAGCCCGGAAAGCGTCCCCTCTCCTCGATGTCGCCGACCATTGTGATCGACCCGGAGGGACGGCCCTTCATGACCCTCGGCTCGGCCGGCGCGATGAGGATCATCACGGCGCTCAGCCAGATCATAATGAACGTGGTCGACTTCGGGATGACCATGGACGAGGCCATCGAGCAGCCCCGCATCTTCAACTCCGCAGGTGGCGGCAAGGCGGGACAGCTCCTTGTCGAGGGCGGGATCAGCCCGAAGACAGCGACCTTCCTTCGCTTCATGGGGCACGACGTGGTCGAGCGCGACCGCGACGGCTACTTTGGCACCGCCCAGGGCATAATGTTCAACTACTCCGTGCCCAAGGCGAGCCGGTTCAGGATAAACGGCGGCGCGGACAGCAGGCGGTTGGGGGTCCCGGTGGGTTTCTAAGAGAGGACCGTTGCTATATACTGGAGGCGGGGCCGGATCTCTCGGCTCCGCCTTTTTCGTCGTTTTACACATATGTTGAAGGGCAGGGGATGGACTGTGGAGAGTGGACCCAAGGTCGCAGTCATAGGCAGCGCGAACATGGATCTCGTCACCATGACCCCGCGCATGCCCAGGATAGGCGAGACGCTGGAGGCGCGTACCTTCTTCACCGGCTTCGGCGGGAAGGGGGCAAACCAGGCGGTGGCGGCGGCCCGCCTGGGCGCCGACGTCCTGATGGTCGCGAAGATCGGAGACGATATGTTCGGCTCGGAGATGAAGCGAAACTTCGAGGAAAACGGGGTGGACGCCCGCTTCGTCGAGACGGTGAGCGGCTGTCCGACCGGGGTGGCGACCATCTCGGTGGACGATGCCGGGAACAACTGCATCATGATCGTCAAGGGGGCCAACGGGGAGCTCTCGCCGGAGGACATATCCAGGGCCGCCCCCTCTCTGAGAGGGAGCGGCATGATGCTGCTTCAGCTGGAGATTCCAGTCGAGACAGTCTACTCCGCAATTGATCTCGCTCGAAGAGAGGGGATCCCGGTACTGCTCAACCCCGCGCCCGCGATGAAACTGGAGCAGAAATACCTGCGGATGGTGGACTTCCTCGCGCCCAACGAGACAGAGCTGGAGATGATCACCGGTATGCCAGCGACCACGCCGGAGGAGGCCCTTTTGGCGGCGAGACATCTTGTCGGCCTTGGAGTGCCTGCGGTTATAACGACCCTTGGGGCTAGAGGGTCGCTTTATGTTGACGCCGAGGGACACTTTTTTGCCGAGCCTCTTCCCGTGAAGCCTGTCGACTCCACAGGGGCTGGGGACGCCTTCATCGGGGGCTTCGCCTTCCACTACCTCAAGTCGGGAGACGTTAGAGAGGCCATGAACATGGCCAACCGGTACGCGGCTGTATCGACTCTCAGGGCGGGGACCCAGGCCTCCTTCCTCGGGATGGACGAGTTCAAGAGGACAATCAGGGAGATGGAGAGATGAGCCGGGATCTTGCCAAGTACATTGACCACACACTGCTCAAGCCGGACGCGACCCCGGCGGACGTGTCCAAACTGTGCGCCGAGGCCCGAGAGTTCGGCTTCGCGTCCGTCTGTGTGAATGGAGGCTTCGTGCGACAGGTCGCACGGGAGCTCAAGGGATCCGGCGTGATGACCTGCTCTGTTGTCGGCTTTCCCCTAGGTTCCGGCACGACCGGGTCGAAGGCCTTCGAGGCCTCGGAGGCCGTAGAGAACGGTGCGTCCGAGATAGACATGGTCATAGCCGTGGGCAGGCTGCTCTCGGGCGACGAGGAGTACGTTCGGGAGGACATTCGAGCCGTGGTCGAGGCCTCCGGCGGCGCTCCGGTGAAGGTGATAATCGAGACCTGCCTGCTGACGGACGGACAGAAGGAGATCGCCTGCCGATTGGCCGGGGAGGCGGGCGCTCGCTTCGTCAAGACGTCTACCGGGTTCTCCTCCGGTGGCGCGACGGTGGAGGACGTCGCCCTGATGAGGCGGGTCGTCGGCGACCGACTCGGGGTGAAGGCGTCGGGCGGCATAAGGAGCAGGAAGGACGCCGAGCGGATGATCGCCGCCGGGGCCTCTCGCATCGGGGCGTCGGCCTCGGTGAGGATCTGCGGAGGCGAGTGATCCTTCTCGCCTGGACTGACGTGCGCTGGATGAAACGCCTCTCCGCCCCGATAAGGGTTCTGGTGACGGGGAGCCGGGGGAAGAGCTCCGTTGTCCGCCTGCTGACCTCGGCTCTTGCCTCCTTCGGCCTCGATGCCAGGGGGAGGATCACGGGGGTGCTGCCCCGCGAGCTTCGCCCCGGCGGCCCTGGAAGTCGCCTCGAGGAAGTGCTGCTGCTGCGCTCCGGGCAGGCGAGCGTCGCCGATATGAACTGGTGGCTCTCCTCTCTTCATACTTCCGTGGACGCAGTCGTGATGGAGAACAGCGCTATAGCCCCCGAGCTCCAGCACCTGGCCTCCAGGTGGCTGAGGCCGGTCTGCTCCGTGCTTGTCAACGTGCGACCCGACCACGAGGAGTCGTGGGGCAGGGGGGAGGAGAGAGCCGCCCGGGCCCTCTGCCTCGGCCTCCGCTCGGACTGCGGTGAGCATCCCGTGATCCTCCCCCGGCATGTCGCGGAGAAGCCCTTCGTCGAGCGCCTGCTGCGGGAGGGTGGCTGCCTGCCGGTCCCCTGCGAGGGCGGAGCGGACTTCAGAGATGAGCACCTCTCGATCGTGGAGAGTGTCTGCGACCTGCTGGGGCTGGACGGGAAGGCCGGGAGAAGGGCCGCGTCACTTCTCCCCCCGGACCTGGCCGACTTCGCCCTTCACGGGGAGGGGGAGGGGATCCTGGCGTCCGCCTTCTCCGCCAACGACCCGGAGTCCGCCGAGAGCCTTTTCCTCTCCACCGGTTGGAGCAGGCGGGACACTGTCGTCCTCTTCAACTCCCGGAGCGACCGGCCGGGTCGCCTCGGGGCCTTCTCGTCCTGGCTCTCGTCCCACCAATGGAGGAGGGTCTGCGTCTGCGGCGGTTCGCCCCTTGTCCTTCCAAGGCGAACCGAGAGGCTGAGGATTCCCGACGGCGTGGCGTTGACGAACTTCGTGCGGCGCGAGGGCCTGGTCTTCGGGTGCGGCAACGTCGCGGGGGCGCCGCTGGATTACCTCGAGTCGGTCCGCGGGAGAGGAGGCGGCTCGCGATGACGGAGCAGAGGCTGATGATCGTAGGCCTGGGCATAGTCCTCGGCATGATCTTCTTTCACAGAACCGGGTACTCCCCCGGCGGGGTGATCACGCCCGGCCTGCTGGCGCTGGAGCTTACTTCGCCGGAGAGGGTGGCGTGGGTCTTCCTGTTCGCCTGGGTGGCCTCCCTCGCCCTGGAGCTCGCAGTCCGTGCCGTCGGCCTTTACGGACGACAGAGGATTGGGGCGGCGCTCCTGGTAGCGCTGACGGTCCGGATCGCCGCCGGGTGCTTCCTGCCGGTGGAAGATCTGTGGATAGGATGGGTGGTGCCGGGCTTGGTGGGGGCGGACATGCAGAGGCAGGGCGCCCTCCCGACCGTAGGCGCGACTTTGGCGACCGCGATAGCCGCCGCTATGGCGGGGCGACTGCTGGCCGGGGTGCCGATTTGAGCGGCCTCGCCGCCCGGTCGCGCTCCTTCGCGCGCAACGCCGGTATGAGCATGCTCGTCCCCGCTGTGATCCTCGCGGCCCTCTGGTGCCTGTCGCCCGATTCCTCCCTGAGCGAGGAGGAGCACGAACTGTGGCGGAAGGTGCGAGCGGGGCAGGAGATGCTGGCCCGCCGCCGCGACGACGTTCGGACGGGGGACGCCTATGCCGGGAATGATCTCGAGACGGCCGACCCGCACGGAACGGGGATGATCGGAGTTGAGTGGAGCCCGGTCACCACGACCCTCGGCTCGCTCGAGGCCAAGCGCACCGCGGCCGACCCTCTGTGGAGCGTTTGGGCGCTGCGCCTCTTTCGGAGATTGGGGCTCGAGGAGGGGGACAGGGTGGCCCTGCTCTCCTCGTCATCATTTCCGGGGCTGGTCTTCTCCATAGTCGCGGCCTCGGAGAGGGCCGGATTGGAGCTGTTCTGGATCCACTCGCTCGGCTCGTCAACCTGGGGGGCCAACATGCCGGGAATGCTCTGGCCCGAGATGGCGCGGCTGCTGAGAAGTGGCGGCTTCATCTCGTCGAAGCCGGATTATTACACCCCGGGAGCAGGCGCGGAGGTCGGCCTCGGGCTGCCGCCGGAGGGCTTGAACATGCTCGGGGAGGCGGCTGAAGATGATGACGTCCCGCTTCTGAAGGGCGATGGACTCGACGACATGACAAGAAGCAAGAGCGAGCTTGTGAGGGGGTTCGCACCAAGGCTTGTGATTAACGTGGGGGGCGCTCACACCTCCTTCGGAGGCGGGGTGGTCCAGCCGGGCGGTGGACTGTACTCCCCCGGTGACGAGAGCCGGACGGAGTTTGGGCACGGTGTCCTGGGGGATGCCCTGGAATCTGGGGTGCAGGTGCTGCACTTCCTCGACATGCGGTCTTTCTCCTCAAGAGCCGGGATTCCGTTCGACGGCGCGCCCAGGCCGCGGTTCGCCGGGGCTGGAATGGCGACGAGCGCGGCGGGACTCCTGGTCTACGCCCTTTTCCTGGCCTTTTTCAGAAGATGGAGGAGAGACGAGTGATCAACGAATTCACAGGCAACCGCTCAGATCCGGAGATACGGCCGGAAGCGGCCGTCGAGAAGCACTTCTTCGCGGGACTCTTCTTCCTCGGGGTCTGGGTCATTTTTCACAACCTCCCCGCGAAGCCACTGCTCAGGATAATAGACGACCTGCCACGAACCATGGACGGGGGGGACCTGCTGGCCGCCGCCTCCATGCTGGTCGCCATGAACTCCACCAGGGCGATAGCCCTCTACCTGGGCTGGTTCATAATCGGCAACGCGCTCGGCGCGATCCGCAGATCCTTATCGTTCCTGTCGTGGCTGGTTCCAGTGACGGCCATCCCCGCCGCATACTTTATCTCCGCTCTTCCGGGCGAGGGGGTGAAGCTGCACTTCGGCTTCCCCGCGGTGCTCAGCGTTACCAGCGTGCTCGTGATCAGGCGCCTGACCCGCGGCATCGCGGACTGGGGCTACAAGGCGATAGCCCTCGCCCTGTTCGTCTTCTCCTTTCAGTGGCTGGACGTCATTCCCGCCCTGACCTCATGGGGGGCCGGATGGGGGGAGCTGTCGATGGCAGTGAAGACGGCGGCCTGCCTGATGGAGAGGGAGTACCTTCTCAACAGGGCCTGCGGGGCGGCCTTCCTGGGGCTCTTCTTCTCCGGGGTCATAACCACCCAGCTGATGGTCAACTACGGGGCTCGCCTGAAAAGCCTCGCGCTTCTGAGGGACAGGGAGAAGAAGATGGCGCAGTTCAGGGAGGAGAGCCTTCAGACCAGGAGCTTTGTCGAGATGCAGCAGCTGGTGCACGACCTCAAGCGCCCTCTGACCACGATAATGGGTTTGGCCGACGTCATAGCCTCGGGAAAGGGCCTCGACAACGCGGAGAAGCACTGTGCCGTGATAGTCGAAGCCGGCCGCTCCATGGAGGAGATGATATCGGAGATACTGCACGAGGACTCGCGCCACACAGTGACCCTGGATGACCTGATGAGGTACGTGCTCAGCCAGGTCAGCCCGTTCGACTGGAGGGAGACGGTGAACCTGGTCGCGGATGGAGAGGCTCTGTCCGGTCGAGTCGAGGCGAACGTCGTAAGGCTTTCCAGGGCTATCGTGAACCTGCTGGATAACGCCCACAGGGCCAACGGCCTCTCGGGGGGAAAGAGGATAGAGCTGCGTGTCTCCGATTTCCAGGACAGGGTGGAGATCTACGTCGACGACGAAGGACCGGGCTTCGGGACGGCCGGAGAGGCGCCGCTCACGGACGACTGGCGCTCGTTCTCCCGCTGGGGTTCGACCGGGCTGGGTCTTAGATACGTTACAATGGTTGTGAACAATCACGGAGGGCTCTTCAGGACGGAGGACCCGCCGGGCGGGGGAGGCCGGGCTGTCATAGTCCTCGGCAAGCCCGCGGAGGGGCCCTCGCCGGTGGTGAAAAATGCGGAATAAGGGTGGGGATGATATATGCCGCTTCACATAGGTGCGATAGACGACGACAAGGCGATCCTCTACACTCTCGAGGCCATGGCCTCCACGGAGGGGTGGCGAATGCTGACCACTAGCGCCCCGGAGGAGTGCCTGGACTGGGTCAAGCTGGACGAGATCGATGTCCTGCTGGTGGACTACCACATGCCGGTCATGAACGGGCTTCAGCTTATAAAGAAGGCCAGGGAGATCTCCTCGAAGCTTGTGCTGATAGCCCTGACCGTAGAGGACAGGGAGGACCTCGCGTCCCAGCTCATGCTGGCCGGTGCGGACGACTTCATCACGAAGCCGATACGCCTCGCGGATTTCACCGCACGCATACGGCTTCACGGCAAGCTCTTCGCTCATCGAGAGCAGTACAGCTGGGACGAGCGCAAGAAGGGCATCAGCAAGGACACGATGCGCAAGGTGCTCGAGAGGATGAAGAAGATGGACGGCCCGAAGGACTGCGAGGAGGTCGCCGCGGCGTGCGGGCTGGCCTATGTAACAGCTCACAGGTACCTGGAGTACCTGTCGGAGCGTGGCTTGGTCGTGCGCAGTGCCGGTGTCCAGGACGGGCGGCCAGGTAGGCCCAAGACCTACTACGAGATGCCGCCTGCCTTCAGAGAGCCCTACGAATGAAAAAGGCCTCCCTTAAGGGAGGCCCGGGCGTAATTCGATCAAGCGACGGAGCGGCTATTCAAACCACTTGGCCATTAGCTCGAACAGCTCGCCGCTGTCTGTAAGCTCCTCAAGGGCCTTGTTGACCGCCTCCAGAAGCTCGTCCTCCCCCAGGTTCATGGCTATCGCCTTGCCCTCGCCCTTGATCTCCTCCTCGAAGGCGATCTTTATCTTGCCGGTGAAATCCTTGTGGCCGACGTAGCTCTTGGCGACCGGGGTATCCATGAAGGTGGCGTCCACTCGCCCGAGGATGACCTCGCGCACGCAGTCGTCGAACTTCTGGAACGACTTCACGGTCACTCCGTCGAGCGAGTGCAGGTAGTTCTCCTGAATCGTCCCGAGCTGAACGGCGACGGTCTTGCCCTTTAAGTCGTCCATACCGTTCAGCGAGTCGTTCGCCTCCGCTGCGACGAAGGCGCTTACGGAGACCTCGTAGTTCTCCGAGAAGGCCACCCTCTTGGCCCTCTCCGGCGTCCAGCTGAGACCCGCGGCGATGAGGTCGATCTTCTTCGCCATCAGCGAGGGGATCAGGCTGTCGAAGGGCATGTCCACCCACTCGACTTTCTTGCCGATCTTTTCGGCTATAGTCTCCATCATCTCGATGTCGAAGCCCTGGAGCTCATTATTGGCGTCGCGGAATTCGTAAGGGGGGTAGGTGCTCTCCGTGCCGACCAGAAGCACGTCCTTCTCCATGACGTTGCCCCAGCCGGCCGTCCCTGCAACCACAAGCGCGAGAAGTGCCCAAAGAAGTTTCTTCATCGTTTTCTCTCCTTTTCAGTTAGAAGATGGCTTGCACTGTTACCGCACATAGTCCGTTACGCGGCTTTAAGCTTACACGCCCTGTTTTCCCATGTCAATACCGCTTTTTTCCCAAACTGGTCGAAGGATGGGAGGATACAAAGCCAAAAGGCGGTTGAAAAATCCTGAAAAAGTAGTGTAATAATGGGATGAAAAAGGAGGCTTCGGCCTACCGCCCCGGGAGGTTGAAAAATGCTCTGCGTGCGCGATACCGCGATAGGAAGAATTGCCATAACCGGAGACGGCGACTACATAACCCATCTCCATCTCCCCAACAAAACCGAGCTCCTCGGAGGCTTCGAAAAGCGTGAGAGCCCCGTGATCCGCGAGGCCTACCGCCAGCTGGAGCTCTACCTGGACGGAAAGCTAAGGGAGTTCTCCCTTCCCCTCAGGGCCGAGGGGACCGTTTTCATGATGAAGGTCTGGGAGGAGCTGCTCAAGGTCCCCTACGGGACGGTCATCACCTACAAGGAGCTGGCCGCGGCCGCAGGAAGGCCGAGGGCGGTGCGAGCCGTGGGAACGGCAAACGCCAGAAATCCGATCGCCATATTCATCCCGTGTCACCGGGTCATAAACACGGGCGGCAAGCTCGGGGGGTTCGGAGGCGGGCTCGATCTGAAGAGATATTTGCTGGATATGGAGGCGAAGCATTCGTGAATCGAAGGACAAGCCTGTTTGACAATTCATGTGAGGTGCAATAGACTCTGTACGAACATGACCCGCCGAAAGATGGCGACTACGCCGACCGTGGACGAAGTCGATCCTCGGACGCGGCAGAGGCTGTGTCGCAGCTATCCTTTTGTCATTAGAATATGTCGAAATCATACAACAGGCTTATATATTCGCCTTACAACCGGGAGGTAGTCGAATGGGGATTAAAATAAGGCTGGCCGCACTATTAGCGCTCGTTTTCCTGCTGTTTTCCCCATGTCTATCACTCTGCGAGGAGCCTGCCCGGATCTCTCCGGAGCTTGCCGAGAGGATGGCCGAGATAGAGGCCGCCGCGGACGCTGCCGAGGCCGAGCTGGAGAAGCTGCCCAGCCTTGTGCGGAGGGAGAAGGAGAGGATAATCGAAGAGCTCGGTCGGTGGGCGAACAACGATCTCAGGCGCATCCTCCAGGACCACTACCTGGAGGTGGAGAAGGCTCTCGCCGAGACCACCCTTCCGGAGGACCACAGCTCCGTCGGCATCTGGTGGAAACAGGTGAAGGCCGGAGTGTTTCTCAACGAGGACATCGAGGAGGTCGTCCGCCTCTTCGTCGAACTGGCGGGGCCGCGCCTCTCCGCGGTGCAGGAGGCCCTTCAGCGCGAGGTGCTCGGGGGCCTGGAGCAGCGAAGCCAATCCCTTCTCCTGGAGTCCATGGAGGAGA
>JAAYLU010000058.1 GCA_012521675.1 Synergistaceae bacterium
CGGTCCGACGCCGGGGTAGTCCAGTCCTGCTGCGACCGAGTGGACCGGGGCGGGATCTCCTTTCTCGTCGAAGAGGACGTAGGTATTGAAGCCGTGCACGACTCCGGGGGTCCCCACGCAGAGGGTGGCGGCGTGCGCGCCTATTCCGAACTGCAGGCCCTTGCCGGCGGGCTCGACCCCGGTTATAGCAACCTCTTTATCGTCCAGAAAGCCGGAGAAGATGCCGATCGCGTTGCTTCCGCCCCCGACGCACGCGACGACCTCGTCGGGCAACCGTCCCTCGCGTTCGAGGATCTGCGCCCTGGCCTCCCGACCTATCACGCTCTGGAAGTAGCGCACGATCTCCGGGTACGGAGCGGGGCCGACCACCGATCCCAGGAGGTAGAAGGCGTCCGTTTCCTCCATCCAGGCGTCGAGGGCTGCGTCGACGGCCTCCTTCAGCGTCGCCTGGCCGTCGTGCACCGGCTGGACCTTGGTGCCGAGCGCCTTCATGCGCGATACGTTAGGGCCCTGGCGCTCCACGTCGACGGCTCCCATGTAGACGGTGCACTCCATTCCCATGAGGGCGGCCGCCGTGGCGCTGGCGGTTCCGTGCATTCCCGCGCCAGTCTCGGCGATCAGGCGTGTCTTGCCCATCTTTTTTGCCAGCAGTGCTTGGCCCAGCGCGTTGTTGATCTTGTGGGCGCCGGTGTGATTAAGGTCCTCCCTCTTCAGGAAGAGGCGTCCGCCACTCAGCTCCCCGGCGAGGTTGACGCACTCCGTGATGGCCGATGGCCTGCCGACGTACTCCTTCAGCAGCTTGTCCAGCTCCCTCTGAAAGCCGGCGTCCCCAACGGCGTCGTCAAACGCTCTCTCCAGTTCTTCGAGCAGCCCGGTGATCCCCTCCGGCACGAATCTGCCGCCGTAATCCCCGTAGTACCCGCGTTTTGTCTGTCCTATTCCCGTCCGTGTCATCTTCTTTTCCTCCTTTGGTTAAAGTCAGTGGTGCTTGTTTTGAAAAACAAAAGGGCCGTCTACACGACGGCCCTGTAAAACCATACAAAAAGGGCCGCAGGAAAAATTCATCCCGCGGCCCCCTGGAAACAGGTCAAAGGCGGCGGGACCCTAGGGCCACCACCACCACGCGTTATTCATGTTGAAAATCCGATCCGGGTTCTTCGATATTTTTTTCATGCGGCGACAATATCACGGCGAAGCAGTCCTGTCAATACCTTTTTCGACGACCATTCCAACTTTTTTACCAAAAGACTGCTATAATCCTACATGGAACGAGGTACGAGGCATGGAAGCACCATGCGGGGCGGAGTGCTTGGCTGAAAGGGTGAGGAAATGGAGACTGCGGTCAAAAGTCAGCCCCTTTTTTTGTTGTTCACAGTCGGTGACAGACGGTTCGCTCTTCCGGCCGAGGAGATCGAGCGCGTGCTGGCAGCGGTCGAGATAATCCCCCTTCCCGATTCCCCTGCGTTTATCAGAGGGGTTGTAAACTATGGCGGCAGGCTTGTCCCGGTGTTCGACCTCAGGGTTCGTTTCGGCATGCCGATGCGCAGAGTTCTTCCAAGCGACTTCATGATACTTGTCAGCAGGGAAGCGCCCGAAGACTATGAGGAGGAAGAACTTTTCATATTTCTCGTCGATCATGTGGAGGGTGTATTCCCCCTGTCGATCGAGAGAGTGTCGTTCCCCGACGACGAGGACGGGCAGCAAGCGGGCTTGATGGCCGGAGACGAGAGCGTGGTCTGTGTGAGGACCGCGGACTCTCTCTTTTCCATCCCGGATGTCGGGCGGAGAGCGGACGATCCGGAGCTTCCAGCGGAGGGCGAGTGACCGTGACCCTGAAGCCGCAGCCCGAGGCACCCCGCGAACTTGAAGGGACTCTGGACCAAATTGCGGTCAAGGCCGAGTCGCGGATGGGAATGGCTCGCACGAAGATCAACAGGGGCGACCTTTGGCGAGTCGTTCAGGCCTTGGCGGCACGCGAGAAAATCTCCCCCGGGCAGTACGCGGGGCTCCTGTTGAGGAACGGATTCTCGGAGAGAGTCCTCCGGGAGCTGGGGGAGCGCATAACGATCGGGGAGACCTACTTCTTCCGCGAGCCGAGGACGTTGAGCGCCTTCCAGGAACTGGTGGTGGAAGACTTTTTAGCGGACGAAGAGCGAGAGGAGATCAGAGTGTGGTGCGCCGGCTGCAGCACCGGCGAGGAGGTCTACACGATCGCAATAGTCCTCCATCGTTCGCTCTTCGGATGCGCGAAAAAAAGGATCTCGGTGCTGGGGACGGATATCAACCTTCCAGCCCTGGAAAAGGCACGAAAGGGCGTCTACTCCGGCTGGTCGTTCCGAGGGGTGCCCGAGGAGGACGAGAGGGCTTATTTCGACAAGTTGGAGGACGGCAAATGGGGCGTCAAACCCGGTTTCCGCAGAGGAACCTACTTCTCCTGGCTCAATCTCGCGGACGAGGAATGGTCTCCGTGGAGCGACGCCTCTCCCCCGGACGTCATATTTTGCAGGAATGTCCTTATTTATTTTTCCGAGGAACGGGTCAAGAGCACGCTGGAGCGCTTTCATTCGCTTTTGCCCTGCTGCGGCTGGCTGATACTCGCTCCGTGCGAGGCCTACGACTCGCTCTCCCCGCTATTCACTCCCGTATGTCATGACGGAGTGACTCTTTATCGAAAGCTTCCTTCGCATGGGGAACGAGGCGACGAGCAGGTGCCGGAGCGGCCGGCTGTCTGCTCGGACGGGACTGACGATCCGTGCGAGGAGTCAGTGGAGGAAAAACCATTCCTTCCCGCTGCCTCCGGAAGGCCGGAGACAGAGCCTTCGGTGGCGATCGAGGACGAGTATTCACTTGAAGGCTGTCTGAAGAACGCCCGCCACCTTGCCAATATCGGAAAGGTTGGCGACGCGATGGACTGGGTGGACAGGGCCTTTGAGATAGACGGATCGTCCCCCGAGGCCTTCTACTTGGCCGGGCTGATCTTCTCGGAACTGAGTGACGAGAGGCAGGCTGTCTCATCTCTGAGACGGGCTGTGTACCTTGCCCCCAATTTCGCCCTTGCCCACTACGGGCTGGGCGGATTTGCGCTAAGGGCCGGGAAAAATGAGGAGGCGGACCGTCACTTTCGAAACGCCGAGGAGGCGCTGTCATCCCTTCCGTACGACGCATTGCTTTGGGGCGAGAACGGGGTTACCGCGGGGGAGCTCCTGCAGACTGTCAGGAACATAAGAAGGCCGTGAGGCAACTCTCCCGGCACAGGGCGGTGAAGTGAAGAGTGGAGCCGAAGCTGAACAGTGACAAAGTGGACCGGATGGACCTCATCCTGAAACAGAGGGCGGAGAGGCTCGCCAAGGAGCCTCCGAAGGGATGGGAGGAACGGAAGGACCTGGTGGAGGTCGTAGAGTTCCGCCTCGGCGACGAGCGCTTCGTGGTCGCCTCGACGAGCGTGGGGGAGGTCCTTCGGTCCGAAGAGCCGTCGGTCGTGCCCTGCACCCCGCCTTACGTCGCTGGGATGGTGAACCTGCGGGGGCGAATAGTAACGGTCATCGATCTCAAGCGCCTGTTCGGGCTGCAGGGCAAGGGAAAAAGCGAGGAGAGACGAGTAGTGGTCCTGCGTTCCGGCGATCTGGAAGTCGGTCTGTTGGTGGACTCCCTCGAGGGCATGCGCAACATCCTTTTCGGCGATCTTCGCCCGCCCCTTCCGGCGATGGTCGGCGCCTACGCTGCCTATGTTATTGGATTGGAGGCTGAAGGCGCCGTGGTCCTTGACGGGGAGAGGATTCTTCGGGATGATTCACTTATTGTGGACGACAGAGTTTAAATCCGGGAGGTATAGATGATGAGGAAACCGAAGATTGACAGCATTGAAAACAAACTGGCTTTTGCCTTCAGCACAGTGGTGCTTATCGCCTTTCTCCTGGGCCTGACCGGAACCATGGGGGCAAATCGTCTTTCAAACCTCATAAAGAACATCGCCTCGAACCGTTTCGAGGATATGCGTTCCCTGGCGACTTTGAACTATGAGCGCGTCCTGGTGCGGACCCAGGCTTACGAGGCCCTGCTGGCCAAGGACAAGCCGCACCGCGACCAGGAGCTTAAAAATATCATAGGAAGGCGCAAGGGCAGCTTGAACAGGGTGGAGGTCGGATGGGAGACTCTTCTTTCCTCTCCTCGCTACTCGGAGAAGGAGAAGGAGCACCTTGAGGACCTGATGAAGCATTACGCCAAGTGGCTGAACATAAACAACAGCTTTACCGCGCTTCTCGAGAGAATCGTCGATGCGGGCACCGAGAAGGAGAAGGCCGAGCTGTTCAGTGAATGCGAGGAGATGTCCAAAGAGCTGGTGGTCGCCTCCGATCTCATGGGAGACGCGTTTCTCCTGCTGACCTACGACAACAACAGGGTCACCAAACAGATCGTCGAGGAAGGCCTGAAAGCGGCCGAGGTCTCAAGGAACCTCTCCTTCGCCACCATGTTTCTGGGAGTCTTCGTCACGATAATCATAACGGTCGGGCTGACGCGCAGCCTCATCCGCCCGATAAACGCCTCCGTCGCTCTCTTGACCCGCCTCAGGGACGGCGATCTGCGAATGGACATCTCCCCGGACATTCTATCAAGGGGGGACGAGCTCGGAGACCTCGCCAAGGCCGTCCAGGAGCTTACGATCAGCCTCAGGGAGCAGATAGCGTCGATGAAGGAGATGGCGGTGGCCCTTGCGAAGGCGACTTCCGAGATATCCGAGTCGGTCTCATCGGTGACAGCCGCGGCGCAGGAGGCGGGGGCGGCGGTGGTGCAGACCTCCGCGACAATCGAGGAGGTCCGCACGACGGCGGAGGTCACGAGCAAGAGGAGCAGCAAGGTCGCGGAGAGCGCCCAGCAGGGGCTCCAGGAGATGCAGCGAGGCAAGGTCTCGACCGAGACCCTGTTCAGCGGGATAAAGCTGATTCGGGAGAGGATGACCTCCATCGCCGAGACGATAATCCAGCTGAGCGAGCAGAGCCAGGAGGTCGGCGAGATAACGGGAACGGTGGAGGATCTGGCGGAGCAGTCCAACCTGCTGGCCATCAATGCCGCGGTCGAGGCAGCCAAGGCCGGCGACCAGGGACGAGGCTTCTCCGTTGTTGCCCAGGAGATAAAGAGCCTCGCCGAACAGTCCAAGCAGTCGGCGAAGGAGGTCCAGCGCATCCTCCGCGACATCCAGAAGGCCACCAGCGCCTCCGTGATGGCCATAGAGCAGGGATCCAAGGCCGTCGAGGAGGGTGCGCAGGACGCTGCGCCCTCGCAGGAGCTGATACAGAAGATAACGAGCAACTTCGTCGAGTCGGCTCAGTCCGCCGCTCAGATAGCGGCAGCTAACAACGAGCTGCTGGCAGGGATCGACCAGGTGACCCAGGCCATGGAGAGCATAAAAGCAGGAGGCGAGCACAACGTGGTCAGGATGAAGGAGCTGGAGGCGTCCTCGGCGGGACTTCGCGAGATGGGGCAAAAACTCTCGATCCTCGTAGAAGGCTACCTGGTCTGACCGAAAAAGGACTCTGAACCGACCTCATGAGTTTAATAGACAGGGATTTTTTGGAGGAGCTGCGCAGTGACTACGTCCCAGAGGCCGAGGAGTACATTCAGGCCTTGGTCTCCGGGCTGCTGGAGCTCGAAAAGCGCCCTGAATCGGCTAATGAATGTGTTGAGAAGCTGTTCAGAGCGGCACACAGCCTTAAAGGCGCGTCCCAGGCGGTGATGCTGCCCGGGATTTCGTCCATTTGCCAGGTGATCGAAAGCGTCTTCTCAAAGGTAAAGAAAGATGCGCTCAAGCTCTCCCCCGAGGGCTTCGACGTGCTCCAGCGGGCCGTGGACGTCATTTCGCGGATGGCGGTCTCCACGGACGACGGGAACGATGAGGAGGTCAGACGGCTGGTGGAGGAGATAGAGGGGCTTATGCAGCTCGAAACCGCCCCGCCCGGCGAGGCGGTGTTACCTGCGACCGCAGTCGCGGACGAGCCCCGGGAGGAGAGGCCTTCAGGGGTCGGGGCGCCTGTTCCTGAGGAGGCGCCCGGGCCGGAAAGAAAGCAGCCCGCACAGGCGCCGAGGGCGTCCGACCAGCCCAGGAGCGCAGCTCGTGAGACCGTCAGGGTGGCGTCCTCGAAGCTCGACTCCCTGCTGCTGAAGACCCAGGAGCTGCTGACGGTGAACCTCGCCCTTGCGGTGCGCATGGAGGACGTCCACGACCTTGTCAGCCTTCAGACCGAGCTGGAGAGGGAGTGGGATCTGGCCGTTTCCTCTCTTAAGCGGGATGGAAAGAGCGATGAGAGAGCGCTTGCGAAAGTCTCCGAGTTCCTTCGCTCCGGCAGGAGACGCTTGAGGAAGATCCGCGAGAAACTGCGCAAAATGGAGAACTCTCTTCGCTCGGACCAACGCCTCGTGGGAGGAATGACCAACGAGTTGATGGACGATGCCCGATCGGCGGCGATGCTGCCCTTTTCCTCCTTGCTCTCCGCTTTTCCGAAGATCGCCAGGGACCTGGGGCGCGATCTCCTCAAAGAGGTCGACGTCGTGATAGAAGGCGATGGCATAGAGGTCGACAAACGCATACTCGAGGGGATAAAGGACCCCCTTGTTCACCTGGTGAGGAACAGCGTGGATCACGGCATGGAGCGCCCCGAGGAAAGGCTGTCCTCGGGGAAGCCCTCCGTCGGGAAACTGTCGATATCCGTCTCCCAGGCCGACGGCGGCAGGGTAGAGGTCCTGGTGCAGGACGACGGCAGGGGCATTGACCCGCAAAAGCTGCGCCAGAGGGCGATCAGGATGGGCGCCGTATCTGTGGACGAGGCGGAGCTCATGGACGACGCGGTGGCCCTGGATCTGATATTTCGCTCGGGCTTCTCCACCAGTTCCGTGGTGACCGGGGTCTCCGGGCGAGGGCTCGGCATGGCCATAGTCCGCGAGGGAGTGGAATCCCTCGGCGGAAGGGTGGCGATCGACTCCAAGCCCGGGGTCGGGACATCCTTCCGACTCACTCTGCCCTTGGCCCTGGCGACCTTCCGGGGAGTCCTGGTCGAGGAGTGGGACGAGCTCTTGGTCATACCGTCGCCCAGCCTGAAGAGGGTGGGCAGAGTGGCGATCTCCGAGATCAAGAGGATCGGCAGGAAGGAGAGCATAACTGTCGATGGCGTCCCGACGGCCCTGACGCGTCTCGGTCACATATTGGAACTTGAGGAGCCAGAGAGAACGGAGGCTCCGGATAAGATCACGTTCGTGGTCATGGAGTTCGGGGGCGTCTTCGGCGCCTTCGTGGTGGACAGAGTCATGGATGAGCGAGAGATACTGCTCAAGCCCTTCGGCAGGCAGCTCGCCAGGGTGAGAAACGTCTCGGGAGCGACAGTGCTTGGATCGGGCAGGGTGGTGCCGGTGCTGAACCCGGCCGACATCATTCGTTCGTTGCAAGGAACGGCCGAAGGAAGGCGCCTGCTGACCGATATCGTAGACGAGAGGGAACAGGACAGAGTGCTGGTCGTCGAGGATTCGATAACATCCCGCACCCTTTTGAGGAACATCCTGTCGGCGGCCGGCTACGATGTAAGGACCGCCGCCGACGGCCGGGAGGCCTGGGATATCCTCTCCGCGGACTCATTCGACGCCGTCGTGTCCGACGTGGAGATGCCCCGGATGAACGGCCTCGAGCTCACTGCCAAAATTCGTTCGGACCCTGTCAGGACGGACCTTCCAGTGCTTCTCGTGACCTCTCTCGAATCCGAGGAAGACAGGCGGAGGGGCGCGGAGGTGGGTGCCGACGCTTACGTGGTGAAAAGCGGCTTTGATCATGAGAGACTGCTGGAGGCGCTGCGGCGCCTTCTGTAAGATGGGGGAAGCACTGTATGGCTAAAGTTCTGATAGTCGATGATTCCGCCATACTGCGGAGACTGCTCAAGAGAATCCTGAGCGACGACCCGGACCTTTTCGTCGTAGGCGCCGTCGAGAGCGGCGAAGAGGCCCTGCGCTTCCTGGAGGAGAACGCAGTTGACGTGATCACAATGGACATTCACATGCCGGGAATGGACGGTTTCGAGACGACCCGCAGGATAATGGAGTCGTCCGATCCGAAGCCGGTGGTGATCGTCAGCTCGCACTGGGACCCGATCGAGATAGAGAAGACCTTCGAGGCGATGGACGCTGGCGCCGTGGCGATACTCGCAAAGCCGACCGACGTCGTCCTGGACGAGTCCGATTATGCCGCCGAGTTTCTGAGAACCGTCAAAGAGGCGTCGATTTTGACAGTTCGGCCAATAAAAAGGAGAAAAAGCCCTTACGGCGGAACTCCGGCTGTCGAAGGCGCCTCGCGTGACGACGCATTTCAGCGAGCTATCACCGGGCAAAAAAAGAGAGTCTCCCTGGTGGTCGTCGGTGCTTCCACCGGGGGGCCCAACTCCATCTCGGAGTTCCTCGGGCGTTTTACAGCCGGATTCCCGTACCCCATCCTGGTGGTTCAGCATATGGCGAAGGGCTTCACGGCGGGGCTCGCGGACTGGTTGAACAGGACGACCCCTCTTCCCGTGCAGGTCGCCCAGGACGGACAGAGGCCGGAGAGCGGCATAGTCTACATAGCTCCGGAGGACCTGCACCTATGCCTTGGAGGCGATGGAGAGCTGGTCCTGATGGACGATCCGCCCGAGCACCTTGTCCGTCCGTCCGTGTCGCGACTGTTCAGAAGCGTCGCCTCCGTTCATAAAGGGGAGGTCGCGGCTGTACTGCTGTCCGGAATGGGGAAGGACGGCGCGGTCGAGATGAAGGCGCTGCGCGACATGGGGGCGGTCACCTTCGCCCAGGACAAGGAGAGCTCCGTAGTATGGGGAATGCCGGGGGAGGCGGTGCGGCTGGGTGCGGTGGATTACGTAGGCACTCCCACCTTCCTCGCCTCTATCCTGCAGGACGTGCTTGAGCGCCCGGAACGCCCGGAGTTGCTCGAGTCGTTGATGAACGGCCTTTCCGGTTGACCTTTTTCGCATCACTGGCTATAATGTCGCAAGCTTGAACGGAAAACGCGATGATGCGGAAGGCCCTGGTCAGGACCGCTGCCAGAGAGGGGAGCCCGAAGGCTGAGAGGCCCCCCGGCGGGGACGAAAGGCGCAAAGACCGAGGAGCGGGGGTGGAAACGGTCCCTTGGGACCGACAGTACATCCACGGGAGACGCCCGTCACAGCGTCCGAGGCGGGGCGCATTCAAGCGCCCAAGCAGGGTGGTACCGCGAGACATGTATGGCTCGTCCCTTCAGGGGGGCGAGCTTTTTTTCATACGAATAGAAAGAGGGCGCGTAAAATGCGAGAAGGGCTTACAATAAACGAGCGAGGGAGTCTCGTGTTCGGGGGATGGGACGTGTCCGAGCTGTCCGAGCGCTTCGGCACCCCTCTCTACGTCCTCTCCGAGGAGGCGGTCAGGGGCAGGTGCGCGCAGATCAGGGAGTCGTTTCTTCGAAGATGGGAGAATGTCTCGGCCGTATACGCGGGCAAGGCCTTCCTGACCCTCGCCATGTGCAGGATAGTTCAGTTCGAGGGGCTGGGGCTGGATCTCGTCTCGGGAGGCGAGCTCTACGTCGCTCGGTCCGCCGGCTTCCCGCTGAAGAACGCCTTTCTCCACGGAAACGGAAAGACGGTTGAGGAGCTGTCGACGGCCCTGTCGGCGGGAGTGGGCCGCATCGTGGTCGATGGCCTGTCGGAGCTGGAGGCCTTGGAGGAGGCCGCCGCCTCGGCGAAGAAGAGGGCAGACATCCTGCTGAGGGTGTCGCCCGGGGTCGATCCTCGCACCCACAGGCATATAATCACCGGGCACGCCGGCTCGAAGTTCGGCTTCCCGGCGGCGGGCGATTTGCTGGGCGAGGCCGTGGAGCGTGCAATGAGCTCCGATCGCGTAAGGCTGAGAGGTTTCCATTTCCACATAGGTTCGCAGATCTTCGAGAATGACTCGCACGTGATGTCCGTCGAGATTTTGACCGATCTGATGGCGGGCTTCAGGAGGGACCTCGGCCTCGTCACCGAGGAGCTGAACATGGGCGGGGGCTTCGGCGTCGACTTCTCATTGGAGGGGAGGACGCCGCGCATAGAGGAGTTCACCGACCCGATGATGTCCTGCTTGGAGGAGAGTTGCCGCTCGCACGGCATGGATCGTCCTCACGTGACGATCGAGCCGGGCCGCTGGATAGTCTCCGAGGCTGGCATCACCCTGTACAGTGTGCAGACTGTGAAAAGGGTCGGCGACATGACCTACGCGGCGGTCGACGGGGGGATGGCGGACAACCCGAGGCCCTCCCTGTACGGGGCTAAGTACCGGGCTGTCGCGGCAGGGAGGATGAACGACGATCCCACCGAGACGGTGACGTTGGCGGGAAAATGCTGCGAATCGGGTGACATACTCGTCGAGGGCATGAGGACTCCCCCCCTTGAGAGGGGGGACCTGGTCGCGGTGCTCAACACCGGCGCCTATAACTTCTCGATGGCGAGCAACTACAACAGGCTGCCCCGGCCCGCTGTGGTTCTGGCGAGCGAGGGCAGGGCGGACGTGATAGTCGCCCGGCAGAGTTACGAGGATCTGCTTCTGGGGGAGAGCATCCCCGATCACCTGGCTTGAACGGGCCGCGCCGGTTCTGTGCGGCCCGATGCAGCAAACAACAGCAAAAGGAGGTAGTAAGGGTAATGAGAAAAGTTGTGGCGTTGTTTTTGGTTCTGATGTTGATGGCGGTGGCTGGTGCGGCATCCGGAGACGAGACTATAAGAATAGGTCACACTGTGTCGCTGACCGGAGGGGCCTCCATGTGGGGGCAGTCGGAGGCCAGGGCTCTGGACATGCTGGCGAAGAGGATCAACGAAGCGGGCGGGGTTCTGGGCAAGCAGATAGAGTTCGTCCGCTACGACAACAGGAACGACGGTGTCGAGTCGGTGAACGTTGCCAGGCGTCTGGTCACGGACGACGTCGTCGCGGTGATAGGACCGGCTCAGAGCGGCAACGCGATAGCCTCGGCGCCTGTGTTCGAGAGGGCGCAGATACCGATGGTAGTGACGACCGCGACCAATCCCTACGTCACCATCGACCAGAGGACCGACGAGGTCCGCCGCTTCTCCTTCCGCCCCTGCTTCATCGACCCGTTCCAGGGCACGGTCGCGGCGCGGTTCGCGATAACCGACCTGGGCGCGAGGAGGGGGGCCGTCCTTTACGACGTCGGCTCGGACTACGGGCAGTGGCTCGCCCGCTACTTCGAGGAGGCGTTTGTGGCCAAGGACGGAGAGATAGTCGCAAGGGAGGCTTTCAGGACGGAGGAGCTTGACTATCGCGCTCAGCTGGGCAAGATCAAGGAGCTCGCTCCCGACGTAATCTTCATCCCCACCAGCCAGAAGGAGGCCGCGATGGCTGCGAAGCAGGCCCGCGACCTGGGCATAGAGGCGATCCTGCTGGGCACCGACAACTGGGGCAGCCCCGACCTGATAGAGCTGGGCGGCAGCGCCATAGACGGCGGCTACTTCGTCAACCTGACCGACCTGGCCGACCCGGACATACAGGAGTTCGTGCAGGAGTACAAGGAGCTGTTCGGCGAGGAGCCGGTGCTTCCCAACCCGGTCATGGCCCAGGACGCGCTTCTGATGATAGTGGACGCCCTGAACAGGACGGGCGGCGAGACAGGGGAGGCTCTGGCGGACGCCATAGCCAACACGAAGGACCTCAAGGTCACCAGCGGAGTGCTGACCGTCGACCCGGCGGATCACAACCCGCTGGACAAGCCGGCAGTGATCCAGCAGGTGGACGTTGAGAACGCGGAGTTCAAGTTCGTCAAGAAGTACGTATCGGTCGAGGACTGATCATATCGCGGGGCGGGGGGTCTCCCTCGCCCCGTAAAAAGAAAGTGTGAGCCGTATTGTTCCTTCAGACTCTGATAACGGGCCTCTCGATCGGGGGCATCTACTCCCTGATGGCTGTGGGCTACTCTCTGGTCTTCAGCGTTCTTAACTTCAGCAACTTCGCCCACGGCGCGGTGATCATGCTCGGTGCTTACGTAGGGCTCGCCCTTGCCACCAAGCTGAACCTGGGGCTCGGGCTGGTGTTGGCCGGAAGCGTCGCGGGCGCTGGGATAATCGCGGTGCTGAACGAGAGATTGGCCTACTCCGTTCTGCGCAGGAGAAAGGCCCCGTCTCTCTACCTTATGATAAGCGCCATGGGTTGCTCCGTCTTCCTGGAGAACATGGTCTATGCGACCATCGGCTCCCGCTTTTACGCATTTCCCGAGTTCTTCGGCCGCCAGGTAGTCACCCTGTGGGGAAGCAGTCTCAGCCTGCTGGACATGGGAGCCTTTCTCTTCTCGATACTTGCGATATGGGGGCTGCACCTCTTCATCGGGAGCACAAAAACCGGGATAGCGATCCGGGCCGGTGTGTCGGACATGACCATGTGCTCCCTTATGGGCGTCGACCTCGACAGGCTGATAGCGGTGGTCTTCCTGCTGGCTGGGGGCTTCGCCGGGGTTGCAGGGGTCTTTCTCGGTATAAAATACCTCGTCTACCCTACCATGGGGTGGGTGACCAACAAGGCCTACATCGCCGCCGTGATAGGCGGACTCGGCAGCCTGCCGGGCGCCCTGGCCGGCGGGCTGATCCTCGGGGTGGTGGAGACCTTCGTGTCCACCTACGTCTCCAGCATCATGAGGGACGTCTTCAGCTTCTCGCTGCTCGTTGCCTTCCTGGTGATGCGCCCCGATGGACTGTTCGGCCGAGGCGGAGAGGAGAAGGTCTGATATGGACTATATTCTTTCCATAGTCGTACTGGGCGGGATAAACATGATAGCTGTGCTAGGCCTGTCTATCTTCACCGGCTTCACGGGACTCTTCTCCCTCGGGCACGCGGCGTTCGTCGCGGTGGGGGCCTACACATCGGCGGTGTTGACCTACTACTACTTCGTGAACTACTACCTCGCGCTGGCGGCGGGAGCCCTGGCGGCGGGGGCCGCCAGCCTGATAATCGGCACCCCGACGCTACGGGCAAAGCTGCGCAGCGACTACTTCGCGATCGCAGTGCTTGGATTCGGCGAGGCGCTTCGCGTGCTGCTGGAGAATCTGGAGATCACCAACGGCGCGCGAGGTCTGCCGGGGATCGACGGCTTCACGACGTTGCCCGTTGTCGCGGTGTGCCTCGCGGGTGGCGTGCTGGTGGCCAGGAACTTCCTGCGCTCCAGGTGGGGGGTCGCGTGCATCGCGATAAGGGAGGACCCGGTCGCGGCGGAGACGGCCGGAGTGCGCCTCTTCAGGACGAGACTGCTATCGCTGGTGGTCAGCGCTGTCTACTGCGGTCTGTCCGGTGGACTGCTGGCCCACTTCCTCTCGTTCATACAGCCCCAGATGTTCACCCTGGTCCAGTCCACGCAGCTGCTCGCGGCTGTGATAGCCGGTGGCATGGGCAGCATCTCCGGCCCGCTGATAGCCTCCTTCGTCTTCATAGCCCTGCCCGAGGCCCTAAGGGTTGCGCAGATGTGGCGTCTCGTGGCCTACGGGCTGCTGCTGGTGCTGATAATGGCCTTCCGACCCCAGGGGCTCCTGGGTTACTCGGAGCTGTCGTCGCTCTTCCGATCAAGGCGGAGAGCCGCAAAGGAGGGGGAAGGATCATGAGCGACCACGGCGCGCTTCTCTCCGTGTCCGGGTTGACGAGGGACTTCGGCGGCATAAGGGCGGTCGACTCTCTCTCCTTTGACGTGCACGAAGGCTCTATCACGGGGATCATAGGGCCCAACGGCGCGGGCAAGACGACCGTCTTCAACCTGATCACCGGCCTGTGCAGGCCCACCTCGGGAGCGGTTCTGTTCAAGGGTGCGGAGATAGGGGGCGGACGACCGGACGCGATAGTTCGAAAGGGGATCGCGAGGACCTTCCAGAACATACGGCTGTTCAACAGGCGCACCTGCCTGGAGAACGTGCTGACCCCTCTCTTCCAGAGGGAGAGCTGCGGCTTCGTTTGCTCGCTTCTCGGGCTTCCAAGCGCGCGAAGGCTGGAGAGGGAACTGACCGAAAAGGCGCGCACCCTGCTGAGGACCCTGGGGCTGGAGGGCTACGCCGGGGCGGAGGCCGGGACTCTTCCCTACGGGCTCCAGAGGAAGCTCGAGATAGCGAGGGCGCTCGCCACCGAGCCGACCCTGCTTCTGCTGGACGAACCCGCCGCCGGGATGAACCCGGACGAGACGCGCCGCCTCGCCGACCTGATCGCGGAGGTACGCGAGATGTTCGGCATCACGGTGCTCCTGATAGAACACCACATGGACCTGGTGATGAACATCTGCTCTCCCATAGTGGTGATGAACTTCGGCGCGCTGCTCGCGACCGGATCGCCGGACGAGGTCAGGGCGAACCCGGAGGTCGTGGCCGCCTACCTGGGAGCGGGGAGGGGACGATGAAGGCACTTGACGTCGATAGCATGAGCGTGCACCACGGAGCGGTACACGCGGTACGGGGCATATCATTCTCGGTCGGTGAGGGAG
>JAAYLU010000059.1 GCA_012521675.1 Synergistaceae bacterium
GTCCTGTCCACCCCATCTCCCTCTCGAAGAAGCAGGAGTTGCTGATAGTCACTCCGTCGTAAGCCCCCACGTCGACGAAGACTCCGTCCATCATCCCGGGGAAGAGGTGCTCGGCCACGAACTTGTCCTGGCCGTACTGGCTGAAGTAAACCCTCCGATCCTCCTCGTCGTAGGCGAAGCCGTACTCGTTCATCAGCCTTATCAGCCCGAGGTACTGCCCTCTCCTGCAGCGGCGGAAATTTCTCTCCGGGTCGGTCCAGAAGAAGAGAAAGGCCCGAAGGAAGAGACCCGCCCCGCTGTTCTGTGTTCGCGGCTTTTTACGTAATTCCGTCACTTGGTCGACACCTCCCGTTGTCACCGACGACAGGACAGGACCCCCTGCCGCCGGGCCGCCTCGCCGTACACGTCCAGCAGCGCATCGGTCATCTCCTCGATCGTCGGGATCCTTCGCGCGTCGAAACGAGCGACCGATTCTCCATTCTCCAGAAATCTCGCGATGGCCGAGCGCCACGCCTCGACGTCGCCCGGCGGGGTCAGGCCCTCGGGCGACAGGGCGAGCTCGCGAACCGCAGGTATGTCCGACGCCAGCACCGGAACCCCCATCCGCACGGCCCTCATCAGCACCTGCCCCATCCCCTCCTGCCGAGATGGGAAGAGCAGGCAGGAGCAGCGGCTCAGCCACAGCTCCGGGTCGTCCACGTGTCCGTGAAAGGTCACCCTGTCCGCTATCCCCAGCCGGTTGGCCGTGCGACGAAGCTCCTCCATCTGCGGGCCGTCGCCCGCGACGTCCAGCCGCCAGTCGCCCGCGACCCGCGCAAGAGCCTCCAGCGCGGTGTCAAGCCCCTTCAGAGGGGTGAGCCTGCCGATGAACAGCAGCCGAGCCTCGTTCGGCCTTGTCCACCGATGCCCGGAGGGGGGCAGGCCGTTGTAGATCACTCGCAGATCCGCGCCCGGAAGCAGATCGGCGAAGTAGTCCCGTACCGCCTCGCTGACGCAGATGACGGTGCGTGCGCGCCGATAGGGGATGATCCCCGCGTTTTTGCTGTAGAAGGCGTGGCAGGTGACCACCCAGGGCACGCCCGAAATCCGCGACGCCCACCAGGCGATCCACGCCGGGACCCGAGAGTGGGCATGCAGGACTTGAATGTTGCGCTTGACGGCCAGGCGCGCGATCCGGGCCGCCGCCCAGGCCGCGGTCGCCGGGTTCTTCAGGTGGACCGGCAGCCGGACATGCTCCGCTCCGGTCAGCTCGGCCTCCAGCCTCCCCCCGGCCGAGACCACGGTCACCCCGTGCCCTCTCTCCTCCAGTCCGTTGGCGAGCCAGAGCACGTGCCTCTCCACGCCGCCCTCGTCAAGCTCCGGAAGAATCTGCACGACCTTCAAAGGGATAGTCACGCCTCCCTTCCGTCCGACCGTTCCAGCTCCGCCACGACGCGAGCCGGGTTGCCCGCTATTATCACGCCGCCCGGGAAGTCGCCACCCGCGACCACCGACCCGGCGGCGACTATCGAGTCATCGCCTATCCCGGTCCCCTTAAGGATGATCGCGCCGTTGCCTACCCACACGTTCTTACCCAGTGTCACCGGGGCTACCCGGCCGATGCTGGCCCTGCGCTCGCCAGGCGCGATACCGTGGGCGTCGAAGTCCAGTATCTGGACGCCCCCGCCGATCAGGCATCCGTCACCGATATCGACCCTCTCCGCCGATATGATCAGCAGACCGTTGTTGACGGCGACGTAATCCCCCAGGGTTATCCTCGCCCCGGGGTAGCGCGCCTGAAGTTCGCAACAGGACGAGTGGAAGCCGCCGCCTATCGGGTAGCCCAGGGTCGATCTGCCGCCTATCCTGACGGCTCCCTCCCCGCTGACGATCGTCCTCTGGTAGAAGCGCACGCCCTTCCCGACGGACAGGTCCGTCCCCTCCCACCAAGCGCCAAGGCGGGCCCTCAAGAGGTTGATACGGCCTCGGAGGCTGCGGAGGAACTTGGTGATGTGGCGGCGCACCACAAGCAACGGGGAGGCGCTCATGGCCTGAAAGAGCCGATGGCGTCGCAAACAGCGCCGATCTCGGCCCGACCTATCCCGGCGTACAGGGGCAGGCTCAGCACCCTGTCGGCGAGCCGTTCCGCCGCGGGGAAGCCTCCTCTTCCGTGCCCAAGGCTTTTGTACGCCCCCGAGAGGTGCGGCGGCACCGGGTAGTGTATCGCGGTTCCGATCCCGAGTGATGAGAGGTGCTCTCTCATGGCGTCCCTGTGCTCGCATTCGACCACGTAAAGGTGGAATACGTGCGTCCCCCCCGGCCTGATGCCGGGAGTCCGGACGGGCGAGTCGCGCAGCAGGTCCGTGTAGAGACTCGCGGCCATCCGGCGCTCCGCCGTTATCTCTTCCAGATATTTCAGCCTCACCCGAAGCAGCGCTGCCTGCATCTCGTCCAGGCGGGAGTTCACACCCTCCACCTCGTTGACGTACTTCTCCCTGGAACCGTAGTTCCTCAGCACCCTTATCCTGTCCGCGAGGGCCTCGTCGTCCGTCGCAACCGCCCCCGCGTCGCCGAAGGCCCCGAGGTTCTTGGTCGGGAAGAAGCTGAAGCATCCTATCGTCCCTAGCGAGCCTGTCCTCCTGCCTCTCCACACGGCCCCGTGACTCTGCGCGCAGTCCTCTATCACTGCCAGCCCGTGGCGCTTTGCGATCTTCATGATGCCGTCCATGTCGCACGGCTGGCCGTACAGGTGCACCGGCATCAGCGCCCTGGTTCGGCCTGTGACCGCTGCCTCCGCGAGCTCGACGTCCAGCCCGTGGTACTCGTCCGGCTCCACCAGGACGGGGGTCGCCCCGTTGGCCGTTATGGACAGCAGGGTGGCTATGTAGGCGTTGGCCTGCACTATCACCTCGTCGCCCGGGCCTATGCCGAGCACCCTCACCGCGAGCGTCAGGGCGTCCAGACCGGAGTTCACGCCCACGCAACGGGACGCGCCAGTGTAACCTGCGAACTCCCGCTCGAACGCCTCGACCTCCTCGCCCAGCACATACCAGCCGGAACGCAGCACGCGCAGCGCAGCCGCCTCGTACTCCGCCGCGTGCGCCTCGAATGCGGGCTTCAGGACGTTGAAAGGGATCCTCATGGCGCACTCCCGGAGATACGCAGGAACTCGTCGTAGTCCCGGATGTAGTCCGCCTCGTCGTAGTAGTCGGAGGCGAGCACCAGCAGCACGCTGTCGTCCTTCATCCAGGTCATCGTGTGCCAGGTCATCGGCCCGACGAAGAGCCCGACCGCCGGGTCGTCAAGGACACAGGTCGACCTCTCCCCCCCCTCCTCCAGCATCACTCTTATCTCGCCGTGAACGCAGATCAGAACCTGCTCGAGCGCCCTGTGGGCGTGCTTGCCTCTAACGCAACCCGCGCGCGCTCCCGTCGAGAAGTAGACCCGCCTGACCGGGAAGGGAACGTGCCTCTCCGCCTCTATGAACTGAAGCCGCCCCTCATCCGGGTCGTCCGTCCTGCGGACCGGAAACTCAAACAACCTCACGTCCACGCCCCCCTTCAATGCCTGCCGGTCGATCATTCCGGTTCAAAAGCCCCTTCAGCTTGAGCCCCATCCTGTAAGGGTCGATAAGGAGCGACAGCTCCCTCGCCCAGTGTACCAGAGCCGGGTACCGAGTCCTCTCCAGCCACGCGAAGAAGAAACGCCTCAAGCGAGCATGGTGACGCAACGCGGGCGGCAGCTCCATCATCCGCGGCAGAACTATCCTGTCGTACATCAGCCGCCGGTCCGCGCTCATGCCTCGCCGAACCCTCTCCCTGCCGGGGGCGTTCATCCTCTGACTTAGCGACCCGGCGTGAATTCGGTAGCGCACGACGGTCCGGTCAAGCCCGACAATGCGATGTCCGGCGGCAGTCGCCAGCAGCCAAAAAGGCCAGTCCTCCATCCAGAAGAAGCCGTGATCCCACAGGCGAAGCTCCTCGAACAGGGTTCGCCTGAACAGGACTCCCGGCGCGGGCAGAGGGTCGCAGGAGATCAGTGTCTTAAACTGCCCCCGCGCGTCCTCGGCGAAGAATCGCCTCTGTTCGGCGGACCAGCCCTTCGAGGCCGAGTCAACACCCTCTCTAAAAGGGGCTATCCTGCCGAAGGCCACAGAAACGTCGGGCGACCCCGCCATCTCCAGCACCGAGTCGCGCAGCCCCTGCGGGCAGAAGAGGTCGTCGCCCGCGAGCGGCTTGACTATCTCGCCATCGCAGGCACGGACCGCCCTCGTGTAGTTGCGCACCGGGCCCTCGTTTCTCTCGCCCGTCAGCAGCCTGCAGGAGAAGAACGAGCCTCCGCGCCGTTCCATCCAAGACGAAACCGCTCGCACCGTGCCGTCGGTCGAGCAGTCGTCCGACACGACCAGCTCGACTCCGCCGGGAAGGGCAAACAGGGCGTCGTCCGCCAGCAGGCTGTCCAACGTCTCGGTCGCCAACTTTTCCTGGTTGTAAGTATACACCGCCACGGAGAGCAGCGGAGAACGCAAGTCGGTCATATTCCAGCCTCTTTTCACTCCGGCAAGCCGATAAAGACCACCGTCCCGAGGTGCGATGCAAAAGGGCGAGATCCCTCGCCACGCTCGGGATGACA
>JAAYLU010000060.1 GCA_012521675.1 Synergistaceae bacterium
GGGCAGTGGCCTCGGTATCCCTGCTGGTGGGCGGCATAGGGATAATGAACATAATGCTCGTCTCCGTCACCGAGCGCACCCGCGAGATAGGCATAAGAATGGCCATAGGGGCGAGGGGCGCCGACATACGCACCCAGTTCCTGATGGAGGCTCTGCTGCTCTCCGTCGCAGGCGGCCTCTTCGGCATAGGGCTGGGCACTTCCGCGTCCAAGATAATCACCGGCCTTCTGAACTGGCCGACCGTCATATCGCCCGGCTCCGTGATACTTGCCTTCGTCTTCTCCGCGCTGGTGGGGATCTTCTTCGGCTTCTACCCCGCCTGGAAGGCCTCCCTGCTGAACCCGATAGACGCCCTCCGCAGGGAGTAGCACCTATGTCATCCCGAGCGAATGCGAGGGATCTCGCCTTTGCGGCGTGGATTCACCCAGGTCCCTCCGTCGCTCCGCGCCGTTCGGGACGACAGGAATGAGATCCCTCCTAAGCTTGTTCGGGACGACAGAAGCAAACTGAAGAAGGAGGTGAACCAGATGGCAAGAAAGGAAAAACGACCCCGCATCGAAACGGAGGCCGACGGGTCGCCTCTTTCACTCTCACTGGGCGCGCTGCTCGGCAGGGAGGAGAGGCTTCGCTCCCCCGAGGAAGTCCTGCCCGAGGAGTTAAAGCCCCCCTCTCCGCCCCGCGAGCTGCCGGGGCGTGTCGTCCTTTCGCGCGAGACGAAGGGGCGCGGGGGAAAGACGGTCACTCGGCTCTCCTTCCGGGAGGGCGCACCGTCGGATGTCGAGGGCCTGGCGAAAAAACTTCGCGGGACGATCGGATGCGGAGGGACGGTCGAGGATGGAGACATCCTGCTGCAGGGCGACCAGATGCAGCGCGCCCGTTCATGGTTCGAGGCGCGGGATGTAAGGGTCACCGGACCGAGCTAAAACATTCTGTGTATTAAGGAGGTCTACATGACGAAGGATAGAGTTGTATTCGCCTCGGGCAACGAGGCGATCACGGAGGGAGCGATCGCCGCCGGGGCGCGGTTCTACGCGGGGTACCCGATAACGCCATCCTCCGAGGTCGCCGAGTCCGCGGCGCGCAGGCTGCCGGAGCTCGGCGGCGTTTTCATACAGATGGAGGACGAGCTGTCCAGCATGGCGGCCATCATAGGCGCGTCCGTGGCCGGCGCCAGGGCCTTCACGGCCACCAGCGGCCCCGGCTTCTCGCTGATGCAAGAGAACCTCGGCATGGCGGTGATGGGCGAGATACCGTGCGTCGTGGTGAACGTGCAGAGGTCGGGGCCCTCCACCGGTATGGCTACCAAGCCAGCCCAGGGAGACGTGATGCAGGCTCGCTGGGGGACTCACGGCGACCACGGGATAATCGCCCTGGTCCCGTCGTCGGTGCAGGACTGCTACGACATGACAATCCGCGCCTTCTCCCTGGCCGACAGGTACCGCACTCCGGTTGTGCTGCTGGCCGACGCGGCCGTCGCGAAGCTGAAGGAGAGAGTGTTCTACCGAATGCCGTCCGAGGCCGATGTCGCAGGCAGGGCCCTTCCGTCGTGCGCGCCGGAGGAGTTCCGCCCGTTCGCCGTGGACCCGGACGAGAGGGAGATCGCCCCCCTGCCGCCCTTCGGCGGCGACTATATCTTCCGGGTGACCGGCTCCATGCACGACGAGAGGGGCGGTCAGAACGCCACGCCCGGGAACGCCGACAGGGTCATCAGGCACCTGGTGGACAAGCTTGAAAAAAACCGCTCGGACATCGTACAGGTGCACGGCCTGATGCTGGAGGACGCGGAGGGCGCGATCATCTCTTACGGCTGCTCGGCGAGGGCCTCCCGCGCCGCGGCCAGGCGAGCCAGGGCACAGGGTCTGCGCGTGGGCCTGCTGGAGCTCTCCACCCTGTGGCCATTCCCGGACGACGAGGTGAGAGAGGTCCTGTCCCGGGTGAAGCTGGCGGTGGTCGCCGAGATGAACCTTGGACAGGTGGAGCGAGAAATCCGAAGGCTTAACGATTACGGAACGTCCGTGCTGGGGGTCAACCGGGTGGACGGGACCCTATTGAAGCCGGCCGAGATCCTCGCGCCGATCGCGGAGGCACTGTCATGAGCGCCCGCAGATACATGGACTACCTCGTCACCCGCAAGCTTCCGACCATCTGGTGCCCGGGTTGCGGCAACGGCATCGTGCTGAAGGCCATCCTGCACGCCTTCGCCGACCTCGGGCTCGACCGGAAAAAGACGGTGGCCGTGTCCGGCATCGGCTGCTGGGGGTGGGCGGACGACTACCTGGACGTTAACGCGTTCCATGGGACGCACGGACGGGCGCTCGCCTTCGCCACCGGCATAAAGCTGGCCAATCCCGATCTTAACGTGATAGTGCTGATGGGCGACGGGGACGGGGCCACGATAGGAGGAAACCACCTGATCCACGCTGCTCGGCGCAACGTGGACCTGACAGCTGTGGTGGTGAACAACTTCAACTACGGCATGACAGGAGGCCAGTATTCCAGCGTCACCCCGGAGGGAAGCGTGACCTCGACATCGCCGCTCGGCCATGCGGAGGCGCCGTTCGACCTGTGCTCCCTCGCGGCAGCAGCGGGTGCTCCGTACGTCGCGCGCGGGTCCGTGCTGGACGGGGGGCAACTGCGGCGCTTCGTGCGCGACGGACTGTCCAGGAGTGGCTTCTCCTTCATAGAGGTCCTCTCCGTCTGCACCACCCAATACGGGCGGCGAAACCTGGCGAGGGAGGCTTTCGACATGTACGGCAAGCTGAGGGAGATGATCCTTCCCTCCGGCGAGTCCCCTCGCGGCGGAAAACTACCGGTGGGAGTCCTTGCGGATAGGGAGGCCGAGGACTGGTACAGCCGCTACAGGCGGGCGACCGCCGGAGCAGGCGGGAAGGAGGGCGGCAGATGAGCAGGGCGAACGAATACTTCTCCCTGGTGCTAGCCGGAGTAGGAGGACAAGGACTGGTCACCATGGGGACTCTGCTGGGGGAGGCCGCGGTGATCGAGGGGCGCAACGCCTGTATGTCCTCCACCTACGGCACGGAGGCAAGGGGGTCATTCACCAGGACGGACGTGATAGTCGGCGACGGGGAGATTGACTTCATCGGGGCCGAGTCCCCCCGCCTGGTCCTCTGTTTGGCGCAGGAGGCATTGGACCGCTGCCTGCTCATCCTCGAGGCCGGGGATGAAGACGCGATCTTCCTGTACGACAGCGGCCTTGTGACTCCCTCGCCCGACATCCGGGCGAACAGCGCCTGTGCGCCATTCGCCCGGATAGCATCTGAAATGGGTCGGCCGGGATCCGCCAACCTGGTCGCGCTCGGTGCAGCGGTCAGGCTGACGGGTGCTGTGAAGGCGGACTCGATAAGGGCGGCCGCAGGCAGACTTGGAGAGGGAGCACAGCTCGCCGTCGACCGCGGGTACGACTGTATAAGCCAGTAGTCGGGGTCGGCGTCCGTCTATCGGAAGGAACCCTTCAGCAGCGAGTCGAGATCCTTGATCACCGCACGGGAGCTCTTCCCAAGGAGTGCGTACAGCTTGGCCGCACCCTTGACGTCGCCGTCCCGGTAGGCCTCGGCGGCCTGTCTCGCCATCTCGTGCACCTCTCTGTGCGGGGCCTCTATGCGCTCGAACTCCGCCCTGTCCCTGAACGGGTTCCCAGGGGAAAAGTACCACCTGCCGAGCCTGCACTCGGTGTGCGCGTCCACATCCTCCGGATCGACACTGTCCAGCCCCTTCAGCATGTTGCTGATGCGAGCCTTCCACAGCAGGTGGTCGGACTTTGCCCTCTTGATCAGCTCGGAGTCCGGAAGAGCCTCGCCATCGTCGTCCTGCAGCCTGAATACGCTGACGGCCTCGTTGAGCTGCGAGGCCATCTCGCTCAACTCCTCGGTGCCAGTGCCGATCATCTCCATCGAGGCGGTCGTCTCCTCGGTGGCGGCCGCCACCTGCTCGGATTTCTCAGCGGTCGAGCCGATGACCTCGCCCATGGACTTGATTAGCTCTATGATCTTCTCGGAGCTGGCGACCTCCTCCTCGGTTATCGAGACTATGCTCTCTGTCGCCTCCCCTGACTGGGCAGTCGCGTCCAGGATAAGGTCAAGCGCCTCCCTTGCACGGCGCATTACCTCTTCTCCCAGCTCCGTCTCGCTTCTGCTTTCGCGTATCCCTTCGACGGCGGCCTCTATCCGCTCCACTATCTTGCGGACCAGCTGGACCACCTCGCCTGCCTCCTTGTCTGACTGCTCGGCCAGCAGGCGGACCTCGTCGGCCACGACGGCGAAGCCCCTTCCCGACTCCCCGGCACGGGCCGCCTCAATAGCAGCGTTCAGGGCGAGAAGATTGGTCTGCTGTGCGATGCCTGTGATGGCCTCGGTTATGGAGCTTATCTGGCGGGAGTATCCGGCGAGTACCTCCATGTCCTCCTCGGTCTTGCCCGCGAGCACGCCGATATTCTCCATGGCGGACGCGGCCTCGCTAACGGTCGCATGTCCCTCCCTAGCCGCCTCGAGCGTCCGCGCCGAGTCCTCCAGCACCCCCTGCCCCTTGCGCCTCGCCATCTGTATCAGTGACGAGAGCTCCAACAGCACCTGGTTGGTCTCCACCGACGTCTCGTTGCCCCTTTCCGCCTCCTCGGAGACAGCCGCTATGTTATAAGCCACCTCCTGCGATGCGGACGACACCTCGGACGCCGAGACGGCGATCTGCCCCGCCGACGAGGCCAGATCCTCCGACGCACGGCGGGCCCTGCCGACTATCTCCGCCTGTCGCTGCACCATCTGGTTGAACGTGGCGGTAAGCTCCGAGATCTCGTCGTCCCTGCTTATCTCCCCGTGCACGGTCAGGTCGCCGCCGCCCGCCGCCGCCATCAGCCTGCGCAGTTCGAGCATCGGAGCCGCGATCCTGCCCGCAAGCAGCACGCCGAAGACCGTTGATACGACCAGCACGGCCAGAACGGCCATGAGGACGCTCCTCGCGATGTCCATCCTGACGGCGGCCATGCTCTCCAGCGACACGGACGACCCCGTCATGCCCGTTATCTCTCCGTCCGCACCCGTCAGAGGTGAGAAAACCGTGAGATAGTCAGACCCGAACACCGGGTCTTCGGCCAGGACGGGCCTTTGCCCCTCTTTCACTAGAGCGAATATCTCCTCTGTCCCCGGCTCCTCTCCGGAGGGCCTCGTTCCGTCCGGCCCCGTAGCCGTGGCCGCAACGCGCTCCGCCCCCAGGAAGAGAGAGAACTCCCCGCCCAGAAGCGCCTTCGCCTCGTCCATCATCGTGTTCTGACTGGCGACGTACCCGGACGAAAGCGCTCCCACCACCGTGCCATCACCGCTGCGCACGGGTGCGCCGGCGCGAACCGACAGCTTCACGTATTTGCCCTCTTCGATGCCGACGAACTGCTTGCCCGACAGAGCCTCGCGGATGTTCCTCTGGTTGGATATACTATCGTCCGGGCCGGGGATCTCGTCCGGGATGTGCGCCCGAATCAGGGCCGTTCCCTTCAAGTCGGCGACCACCAGGTATTCCAGCTCTCCATTCTCGATCATCGGCACCGTGATGGCCTTGAGCGAGTCGAAATCCCTCGCGTCAATCGCATCGGCAAGCCCCGGGTGGGCGGCTAGGTTCCGCACGTGCGCCAGGGCCTGCTCCTTGTAGTTCTGTAGCATCATATCCAGCCCGGAGGCGTTCACCCGGACGTTGCGCTCAAGCTCCGTCCCTAACCGCGCGCCCGCTATCCTGACAGCTATGAACCCTGCCGCCGCCGCGGAGAGGATGGAAAAAAGGGATATAAAAACTACAAGCCTCGCTCTCAGTGAATACAGTCTCATTGAAAGACACCTCTCATCCCGTGTTGTATCCGGACTTTTCTCTTATGACCAGGTTGTCCGTATGCAGGATATAGTATGCCATCCAGCGCGCAGGCGCGCAAGCTCGCGACACGGCAGGGGAACTGTCATCCAGAGGCGGTTTTGCCGGCGAGGAATCTCCACAATCATCCCCTCAACATTCACGCATAAAAAAATGAGCCTCGATGCCCTGCCCTATCTTGAGAAATTACGAGCCCGGCCAACGCTGCGGAAGCGCTGTTGATCATGGATTGCGGTATTGTTTTGAATCAGGATAACCGAAAGTCGATGCTCTTGAATAATAGAATTTTTACATGTATGATTTTGCATACCTGTTTCCATGGGAGAGAATCATTCACATGCCTCAAAATATCAATCCATGGAGAGGAGGGAAGCCGTGTGCCTGACGAGGAGAGAATCTGCCGCGTCGATCAAAGCCCTTGCCCCTCCGCTGAAAATATGCGGTTCCTGCATGATACGGCACCTATGTCCGGGTGAGAGGGACCTTTCTCCACACGCATCCCCGTGCAGGTCTCACCTTATACCCAGACCATGACCACAAACGAACGCTCCCCTCCTACGCGGCCAGAAACAGCATGTATTCTTATTGTAGGCGAAATAAGAATTACATATATCAGCGGTTTTTCCATTCTCACTACCCGTCAATATTAAAACAGAATAGGAGTGATCCAGCATGATGAGTTTTCTAAGAAATCTTACCATACGCACCCGTCTTTTCCTTCTGACCGCAGTGCTCTGTGTTTTCACAGCGATAGCCTCGTGGGTGGGCTATACCAGGCTGGTGGATGCGGGAGAGGGGTTGGACATGATGTACGGCAGGGGCGTGCTTCCGATTCAGTGGCTGAACGACTCTAGAACAAACTGCCAGGCGATAATAGCTTCCCAGTTGAACCTGATGCTCACAGTTGACGATAATGAAAACCGCGCCCATGTGGAGGAGATAGAAAGACGAAGAAGGCAAAACGATACGAACCTGGAGAACTACGGGAGCATAGAGCTGGACGACTTCGAAAAGAGCAAACTTGAGGAGGCCAAAAAACACCTCGCCGAGTTCCGGCGCGGCAGCAACGAGGTGATCAAGCTGGCACTCGAGAATAAGAACGCCGAGGCCTATGAACATTACGCGCAATATGTCGTCGAAGCGAACGAAAA
The DNA here is from genome assembly GCA_012521675.1 of Synergistaceae bacterium. Lineage (NCBI taxonomy): Bacteria > Thermotogati > Synergistota > Synergistia > Synergistales > Synergistaceae > Synergistaceae bacterium. The sequence goes on from JAAYLU010000060.1 coordinate 7,020, forward strand.
CTACAGAGAGGTCATACGCGAGCTTTCCGATTACTGCACCGAAGCCGCGAAAGACGCGAACGAGGAAAACGACAGGAATACGGCCACCGCCCTGCGCCTGTTACTGATCACCGCCATAGCTGCGGTGTTGCTCGGCGCACTTTTAGGCCTGTTGATAGAGAGGTCGATAAACAGACCATTAGGCGCAGTCATGGGAGTTCTCCGCAAGATAGCCGCCCTGGACGTTACGTTCGACTCCTCCAAGGCCTGGCTGACGAACTACAAGAAGAACGAGATAGCCGAGATGGTAAAGTGTACTATCGCAATCGAGGAGGCGATAAGCGAGTTTCTCGGGAACATCGCGGGTGCTTCCAATAGGCTTGGAGAGACCTCGGAGGAGTTCTCAGCCCTGGCTGAGGAGTCGAACGCCGGCGTAGAGGAGTCACGGGCAGGAGTCGATGACGTATCCTCCCAGATGGAGAACCTTGCCGCTGCAACTCAGGAGATAACCGCTTCCGTCGAGGAGGTGGCCAGCGGCGCACAGTCCTCGGCGCAGAAGAGCACCGATATGGCATCGGAGGTCGAGCAGGCCAGGAGCGCGGGCGAGGAGGGAGTAAGAGCGGTCGGCAAGGCAGTGACAAGCATAAAGAAAGTTGCATCGGACGCTGAGGAGTCGGCAAAAGAGGTCAAGAGCCTTGGGGACAGGGCGCGCGAGATACAGAACTTCGTGGCCCAGATTGGCGGTATTGCAGACCAGACCAACCTGCTGGCTCTGAACGCCGCCATAGAGGCAGCGCGCGCAGGAGAGGCGGGACGAGGCTTCGCGGTTGTCGCTGAGGAGGTTAGAAAGCTAGCGGAGGAGAGCAACGAGGCGGCCAAGAAGATAGCCGATCTCGCCGGTATAATAACAAAGGATCTGGACAAGGTCGTCTCTTCGGCCGAATCCAACATGAAGGACTCCATAGATTCAAGCAACCTGGCGGAGGAGACGCGGGAGACTATAGACAGGATGATGGAGGCACTATCCAGGATAGCCTCTGCTACGCAGGACATGGCCGCGGTGTCGCAGGAGCAGGCGGCGTCCAGCGAGGAGATAGCGAGCGCGGTTCAGAACATAGCCTCGAGAGTGAACGACTCCGCCTCGTCCGCAGACCTGGTAAGAGGCCAGATGGCCGAAGTAGGCGAGTCGGCGGAGCGTGTAGCCAAGGGGTCGGAGGAATTGTCCGGTTTGGCCGCGGACCTTCAGAAGATGGTCGCTGCGTTTAAATACGATGCCATAGAACCTTCAGGACAAGTCGGACTGGTTCCAGTAAACGGCGAAAAGCCCAAACCCAAGGCGAAGACAACTGTCAAGGCCCCCATATAGACAGCTTCGGTCGAAAGGAGGAGACGTCATGGCAGAGCAACAGTTAGTGATATTCGGCCTCGGCAAGGAGGAGTTCGGAATAGACATCTCAAGCGTCAGGGAGATAGTCAAGATACAGCACATAACCACAATTCCCCAATCTATGGACTTTGTCGAGGGCATTGTGAACCTCAGGGGAGTGATTGTCCCCATAGTCGACCTGAACAAGAAGTTCATGACCACGGCTTATGGAGACTCCGACGACGCGGAGATGCGCATCATAGTGGTGAACATGGCGGGGCAGAACATAGGCATTCTTGTGGATGCGGTATCGGAGATCCTGCGCGTTCCTGACGAAGCTATCGAGCCGACTCCTCCGATTGTCTCAAGCGGGATAAGCTCGGACTTCATCAAGGGAGTGGCCAAAGTCGGAGAGAGGCTGATAATCTTCCTCGACCTCGACCGCATCTTCTCCGCCGAGGAGCAGGAGGCACTGGCGAGCGCGGCACAGTAGGGCCTTTGTCGTCCCGAGGCGGTTTCTTGCCGAGGGATCTCGATTTTGACGTCACTCTCTCGAGATCCCTCCTCCCTTTGGTCGTCGGGATGACAATCGGGTAGGAGGGGCCGTGCCCCTAACCGCGAAGCAGGCAAGCGAAATTACACTTTTCCCCTTCCTCTCATGTTATCATCAGCTCATAGAGTCTTCAGCACGTTCGAGGAGATGATCCAATGCATGGTATTCGAGAGAGGGCGCAAGCCCTGCAGGGGCAGATCGTGGCTTGGAGGCGGGCGCTGCACGCTACGCCTGAGATCGGCTTTGACACGCCCCTGACGGAGAGGTTCATAGTGGACGAGCTGGTGAAGATGGGCGTGGACTCGGTACTCCACGGGGACGGCAGGCACGGTGTGACGGCCCTGGTAAAGGGAGGCAGGCCCGGCGGGGTGGTCGGCATGCGCGCGGACTACGACGCTCTTCGCATAGTCGAGGAGACTGGGCTGCCCTTCGCGGCCACCAACGGCAACATGCACGCCTGCGGTCACGACGCTCACGCGGCTATGCTGCTGGGTACGGCGCGCTTGCTGCTGGAGCTGCGCGAGGAGCTGCCGGGCTCGGTCAAGCTGATCTTCCAGCCTTCGGAGGAGGACGGCAAGGGCGCGGCGGCCATGATCGAGGACGGTGTGCTGGAGAACCCGGCGATGGACGCGATCATCGGGCTGCACACCGGGAACCTGTGGAAGGGGTTCAAGTCCGGGGAGCTCGGCTACCGACACGGCGCTCTCATGGCGGCTGCCGACTGGTTCAGGATCACGTTCGAGGGTAAGGGAGGGCACGGCGCGACTCCGCACCTGACGGTGGACCCCCTGACGATGGCCGCCCAGACCGTGATAATGCTGCAGCAGGTGGCGAGCCGAGAGGTCAGCCCGTTCGAGCCCGTGGTGCTGACGGTCGGGACGATCCATGGGGGTGCGATGCCGAACATCATCGCGGAGAACTGCGTCATCGAGGGGACCTTCCGCTGCATGTCCCACGAGGTTCGGGAGTTCTTGATCAGACGCATCAACGAGATGTGCGAGGACGCGGCACGGGCGATGAGGGGCAGGGCCGAGGTTTACTTCGGCGACGGAACTCCTCCGCTGCTGAACGACAGGGCGATGACGGATGAGCTTCGACGAGCGATGGAAGACATCGTCGGGGCGGAGAAAGTCCACGAGATCGCCGAGCCGACGATGGGGGCCGAGGACATGGCGCTCTTCCACGAGAGGGTGCCGGGGTCGTACTTCTACCTTCCGGCGAGCTTCGACGACGAGGCTCGGAACTTCCCCCACCATCATCCGAAGTTCGACCTGAACGAGGACGTCCTCTGGATTGGTCCGGCTGTGATGGCGCGATTCGCAATGAACAGGAGTTGACAAGATGACTGCATACGACTTCGACACGATCATAGACAGGAGAAACACGGACTGTGCCAAGTGGGACGACATGACGGGCCTCTTCGGGACGAACGACCTTCTTCCGATGTGGGTGGCGGATATGGACTTCAAGGCGCCCCCCGAGGTGATAGAGGCACTGCGCGACAGGGTGGACCACGGGATATTCGGCTACACCCGCCGCCTGGACCACTACAGGGAGTCGATCGCGGCCTGGTTCCTCCGCAGGCACGGGTGGAGTATCGACACGTCCTGGATACGACACGCACCGGGGGTGGTCCCCGCCCTCTCGATGGCTGTGCTGGCCTTCACTCAGCCGGGCGAGGGCATTTTGGTTCAGCCGCCGGTCTACTACCCCTTCTTCTCCACCATCAAGGGGCGCGGCCGCACGGTGGTGGAGAACCCGCTGAAGTTCGACGGCAAGCGCTTCACGATGGACTTCGACGACCTGGAGCGCAAGCTGGACGACTCGTCGGTGAAGCTGGTCTTCCTATGCTCCCCGCACAACCCCACCGGGCGAGTCTGGACCCGGGAGGAGCTGACCAGGTTCGGCGAGCTATGCGCGGCCAGAGGCGTGGTGGTGGTCTCCGACGAGATTCACTGCGACATTCTGTTCGGCGGCGCGAAGCACACGCCCCTGGCGGACGTGTCGGACGAGATGAAGGAGCTGACCATCACGACCGTCGCGCCGAGCAAGACGTTCAACATCGCGGGGCTTGCTACCTCGGCCGTGATCATCCCGTCGCGCAGGCTTCGCGACGACTACCAGTCCATCGTGGATTTCCTTCACATCGACGGGTCCAACGTATTCGGCGCGACCGGGCTGATGGCGGCTTACGACAGAGGCGAGGCGTGGCTGGACGCCCTGCTGGTCTATCTTGAGGATAATTTGGACTATATCGATGAATTCCTGGCGGAACATCTGCCGATGGTCAGGATGGTGCGCCCGGAGGGGACATATGTGCCCCTGCTGGACTGCCGCTCGTTCGGGCTCACGGGGCCGGAGCTGGAGAGGCTGCTGGTGGAGAGGGGCAAGGTGGCCCTGGACGGCGGGCACTGGTTCGGCACGGGCGGCGAGGGCTTCATAAGGATAAACATCGCCGCGCCGCGTTCGCTGCTGAAGGACGGGCTTGAGCGCATCGCAGCGACCCTCGCCCCCCTGGCCAAAGAGGCTTAGGGGCCGCTCTGTTCGTCCGGCTCGCCCTGCAGAGCGAGCAACGACACCCCGGCGAAGGTGAGCACGATGCCAGCCCAGCCGAGGGCGTTCATCCTCTCCCCCAGCAGGAATACACCTAGCAGCGAGGCGGTGAGCGGTTCGGCCGCGGTAAGGGTGACGCTGGTGGATGCCGGGACCATCGTTAGCCCCTTGAGGAACAGGAAGTAAGGCAGCGCGGTCGCGAAGAGCCCGAGATGAAGCGCGACCGCCAGACCTCTCGGATCGGCGAGCCACGCAGGCGGGTTCACCAGGAGCACCGGCAGCATCACGAGACCCGCCCCTCCAAAGATCACACCGTTGACGGCGTCGGGCGGACGGTCCTTCACCAGGTACTTGCTTGAGAGTACAAAAATAGCGTAGGAAGCGCCGGCACCGACGGAATATAGCATCCCCACAGGGTTGACAGTGCTGCCCGCGTCGCCCGAGAGGGTCAAGAGGGTGCATCCGCCTATCGCGAGCAGGCTGGAAAGATACCAGATTTTGGACGGTCGCTCCCGGAGGGTGAAGTACCCCAGGAGCCCTGTGATGACAGGGGCGCTGGCCAGCGCCGTCAGGGTTCCGACGGCGACCCCCGTCCTGGCGGTCCCGGTGAAGAAGAATGGCTGGTAGGCGGCGGTGGACAGTATCGCCAGGGCGGCGGGGATCTTCGGCCACTTGCCGAGTCCTTTGAATGAGCGCTTGACCAGCGCGAAAGTCAGCAGCACCGCCCCGCCTATCACAACGCGCAGAGCCCCGACCTCCAGAGACGTGGCGCCGGTGGGCGCCAGCGCCTGAGATGTCCCGGTGGTGCCCCACAGCATGGCGCCGAACAGCACAAGAAGAGCTCCCTTTATGGTGTTTCCCCTGGCCTGCATGGACCTCAATCCTTTCGAGTAAGGTACGTCGCGCCCTGCTTGATAATGGCGGATCGTCATGTATTATGACATATTTTTACGATTTCAAGAGAGTTTTTACTGCTCTTTGTTGGTATCGTTTTTTTCTTCGGCGAGCTTGACGCCTTGGCGGGAGGGAGGTAGGCTGTGTACAGCCGCGGTTCCACGGCGAATTTCGTTTTGGGGGCTTTCTCATGAAGGAGCTATTCTACACCATCGCGGACGAGGTCTTCGAGGAGTTTCCCGGCTACGCCAGGGGCATTCTTGTAGCCAGGGGTCTGAAAAACGGGCCGTCGCCGGACGAGCTGACCGGCCTGCTCAGGGAGGCGGAGGGCTCGCTCAGATCGGCCCTGGGGGACGGCAACCCCGCGGAGCATCCCCGGATCGCCTCTTGGCGCGAGGCCTTTAGAAAGCTAGGGATGAAGCCTGCGGAGCATCGTTCCTCGATCGAGGCGATGGCGCGCCGGGTCATCAAGGGGCACGAGCTGCCGTCGATAAACGCGCTTGTCGATATGGGCAACGTACTCTCGCTACGGCACGTGCTGCCCTGCGGAGGTCACTCGCTGGACGAGGTGACGGAGGACATCTGCCTGTGCCCCGCGGTCGGCGACGAGTTGTTCGTACCGTTCGGCGGGACTGAGGAGGAGCATCCCTCTCCGGGCGAGTTCGTCTTTCTCGAGGGAAAGAAGGTGCTGACCAGGCGGTGGTGCTGGCGGCAGGCGAACCACACCCTCACCCTGCCCGAGACGAGGGACTTCATCTTCAACGTCGATGCCCTGCCGCCGGTGAGTCCCGACGAGGCCCTGGAGGTCTGCCGGGAGATGGAGGAGCTGATGGCCCGCTTCTGCGGAGGAGAGTCGTTCCGTACTGGGCTTCTGAGCGCCGAGACTCCACGGTTGAGCCTGTCGTAAGACAAAAAAAGGGGCGGCATAGGTACGCCGCCCCCCTCGTATCGCCGACTATTTCAGTATACCTATCAGGTGACCCGCCTGTATCCTCCTGTCCACGTAGGATAGTTGAACCTGGCAAGCCCCGTCCAGCCCGGCATCCACGAACAGCCAGAGCACGCGGGTCTCGGGCAGAAGCCACGCGGCCTCGAAGAAGATGCCCTGGTCTGTGAATATGGTCGGTTTGCCGTGCTCCTGCGAGATATCATCGACCATGGCGTCGAAGGTCTTCTTCCTCCAGTCGAGGGTGTTGGGCAGCACCCTGGTCTTTACGGCGCCGTGCACCTTGAGTATGTTGCCCTTGTAGGCCTCTATGTTGAAGTAGGTGGACGCCGCCTCGGCACGCACGTAGGATGGGAAGGGGCTCTCCCTCGGGACGAACGGGTAGTGGACCACCCCGTAGGCCCCCTCCGCTCCACTCCTGTCCAGCTTTTCTACATCGGCCCTGTCGAACTCCCGCTCGATCGGCTCGCCTATTCGCACTCCCCAGACGGGCGACGGGGGAGAGACCTCCTTCACGGGCGCCTCGGCGGGCTTCTCTGGCTTGGGCTTGGCGGCCGGCTTCTCGAGCTTCTCGATCTCCTTCTCTACAGCCTTCTCGATCTCGTCGTCCGCGCCCAACTCCTCCATTACGGCGTCGATGGTCTCGGCTATCAGAGCGTCCAGCTCGTCCTCGTCCGCCTCGTCCAAGTCAGGCACCACCGGCTCGTCCTCGTCGGCTTCATCTGCCTCTGATTCGTCCGTCTCGTCGACGTCCGACTCCGGTTTCTCGATCTCGTCGGCCTCGTCGAGCTCCGGCTCGGGCTCCTCCTCGGCTTCGTCCGCCTCGGGCGCCTCGCTCTCCTTCTCCTCGGCGGCGAGGATCTCGGCTATGAGTTCGTCCAGTTCGTCGCCCAGGATTTCCTCCTCGAATATCTTCGCCTGGCGCTCCTGCGAGTCGAGGACGACTATCCCGAGTTCATCTTCGTCCTCTTCGTCCTCTTCGATATCTTCCTTCTCGGCCTCGATCTTCGCCGCCAGCGCCAAACGCTCCTTAAGCACCGCCTCTACGTCCGCCGCCAGCGACGCTGCGTAGTCGGCGTCCCTCTCCCTCGCGGACTCGATCGATCGTTCGCACCCCTCCTCGTCGCCGAGGAAGGCGCTCGCCCACGCCATGCCCTTGAAGGAGCGCAGGACCAGCTCCAGGTCTTCGGGGGCGGATTCGATGGCCCTCTGGAAGGACTCCAGCGCCCCCTTCTCGTTCCCCGCGCCCATCCTGGTCTCGCCAAGCCCGACGTGAAGCCACTCGACAAGGGCGCCGGACGGGGCCTCCAAGGCCCTTTTGAAGCGCTCCTCCGCGCTCTTCCAGTCCCCGAAGTAGCGCAGGCACCAGGCGGAGTAGTCGAGCGCCTCCCCGTCGTCGGGGTTCTCGGCCAGCAGCCGCTCGAACAGGGAGTAGGCCCCTCTGTAGTCCTGGACCTCGTAGAGGTTCCTGGCCCGTTCGCGCAGTAACTCGTCCGCGCGGGCGCCGCACGCCGTGAAGATGATGGCGGCGACGGCAGCTATCGCGAGCAAAACACCGTTCTTCCTCACCTTTTCCGCCTCCTTGTTGTAAAAGACCGTGTCACCACGGAACTCCGACGTACTTGAAGACCGCCCAGTCGAATGGCTGATCGTAGATCCCCTTAAGCTCGACCTTAGCCTCGGAGAGGGCGTCGACCGGAGCCGCTCCGGCGGCCATCCTCTCGTATGCTATCCTCATGAACTCGGGCGCGCTTTCGTCCGAGACCTTCCACCTTGAGATGACGATCCCTTTGACCCCTCCGGCCAGGAAGACCGTGTTCAGACCCACCATTCCGTCGCCTATGAAGAGATCCCCAAGCCCCGTGTCGCACGCGGAGAGCACGACCAGCTCGGAGCGCCAGCGTAGCGCGGACAGCTCCCCCATCTGAGCGAAGGAGTCGTTCTCCTTGTCGTCGGCGGGGGAAAGGGCCAGCCCCGGTTGAAGGTCGGGTATGCTATGCCTGTCGTAGCCGTGACAGACCAGGTGCACGTGCCGGGCGTCCCAAGCGGCAATATTCGGATCGTACAGCATCCTCTCGGACGCGTCGGCCCCCGTCAGCAGGGTGGACTCGCCATGCCCATCCCAGAGCGCCGCGATGCTCTCTCCCTCGCGACGTGCGTTACCAAGGGGCTTCATAAACTTGCAGAAGGCCTCCCTTATCCTCTGGAGGTGAGGGCTTTCCACTCCTTCAAGGACTTTTTCCAGCGCCTTCTCCGCGCCATGTCTGTCCTTCAGCCTTGGATAGTAATCCGGGTCGGCGAAAACCACGAGGCGTTCGCCGTCCGCGCCGCCCGCCCTCGCCCCCTTGGTCAGGAGGAAGGCGCTCGGCAGCTCCGCGAAGGTCCAGCCCTCGTCGAGCAGGAATCTGAATCCCTCTCCCCTCTTTACCGAGAGGGTCTCGTAGGGGAAGGTGTACAGTATGTCGTGCGGTATGACGAGCAGTTTCCTCTTGTCTCCGATCAACTCGGCGATGGGGTTGAAAAGCTGTTCCGCCAGGCGCGGAGAGGTCATGCCCGCCGCCATCACCCTTTCGTTTGCTCGCGCCGAATTGAACTCACCGCCCTCGTCGCCTCTCATCCAGAACGTATAGGCGAAGAAGCTGTCGTAGTCGAGCGGCAGCCTGAGCACCTCCGCCCTCTTCCCTTTCTGCAGCACGAAGGCGAAGGAGAGGTTGGGCGAGATGTAGTAGTCCGCGACGGCCCAGTCGCCGTGGATCGCTGAAGTCGTCTCTTTCAGCGAAGGTACCCTCTCCGAGGCGTCCACCGTGTGCCCCGCGACCAACTCCGATACCTTGCGGCGGACCTGCTGCAGTTCTCCCTTGGCCTCGTCTGCCTCGCGTGCCTGCCCCCGGAGATCCAGGAAGAGGATGGACGCCAGGAGCTGCGTCGCCTGCCTGTTCAAAGAGCGGTATAGCTCGACCTCCTTCTCCGGGAGACGGTCCAGGAAGGCACCGCCCGTGGCGGCGAGCATCTCGCGCCACTGGCGGCTCTTCATGCCCTCAAGGTACTCCCAGAGCCTCTCGGCGTTCTTCTGCGACCTGTCGGCCTCGTACAGCTCGTAAGCCGTCTCGATCCCCGTCCTGTACACATCCAGCCTGTCGGCCGTCGCCTGCGAGTTCACACCGTCGGCCGGAATCACTGACTCCATGACCTCTATCGCCTGGTCGACGAAGGAGAGGGCCTCGTCCTTTCTTCCCAGGGCAAGGGACGCCTTCGCGGAAGTCGACAGGGTCCTCCAGACGACCTCAGGGTTGACCGCCCCGGCGGCGGTCCTGGCCGCGTAGCGGAACCCCTGCCTGACGTCCTCCGCCATGTCGTGCGCTCGACTCGGCTCGCCCAGCGCGAGAAGGTGCCTTGCGACCAGCTCCTTCATCGCCTGTTCGTCGTCCAGGCCGCCGATGCCCCTGTACGCGTCCACTATCTCCATGCAGCCGGAGTATTGCGCCTGTAGTTCGATGCGGACCAGCTCTTCGGCGATGGCGAGCATTTCCTCTATCTTCTTCTCCCTCTCGGCGGCGGACTCCTTATCCGCCAGGGAAAACCTTCCGTCGAAGACCTCGGCCCCCTTCGCCAAGGACTTTGCGATGAGCTCCATCCCTTGGCGGAGGTTCATCTCCCTAGGCTCTCCCATGGCCTCCAACCTTCGCAGCAGGGCCATCCTCAGCGTCAGGCCGGCCCATGCGCTTTCCACGCCCGACAGGGCCACCGCCTCGCTCAGCGAGTAGACCATGAAAGGAGGTATCGACCTTGCCAGCAGGCTCGCTCGCTCCTCGGCGTGCCGCCGCGATTTCCTCTCGACTGTTTTCAGGTATTCGTCCAGTTTGCTTCGCCCGCGAATCTCGTCCAGCGGGGAGCCGCCCAATCTCTCCAGCAGCGGCTGTATTTCAGCCGTGTACTCCTTCAACGCGGCCTCTCTATCTGCTCCACCGCTGCGCAGCCGCCCCTCCATTACGCGGGATCTCTCCGCCGCCCTCGACCCCGAGGCCATTACCAGCCTTTCTGCGAGATGCGGAGGTATCCGTTCACCCTTCAGCAGGGCCAGCATCAGCTCGTGCTGCTCCTTCTCCTTCAGGGAGAGGGTGTTCACGGCCTTCACCAGCACGTCGAGCAGCCGCCCTGCCTCTTTTATCCCGTCAGGGTCGTCCGACGGCGAAGGGTCCTGGTCCGCGGGGTCGTCCGGAACCAGCAAAAGGCCGTCGATTCGGACGGGGGGAGGAACGCCCCTCTTCCCGAGAAGGCCCTTTCCGGCGGCGTTCGACAGGGCGTTCCAGCACGCCGTGTAGGCCTGCCTCGTCGACTGGGGATCCGAGGCTCCCTCCCTCCCCTTGTCAATGGACCTCAGGGCCTCGGCAGCCTTTCTGAAGACCTCCCTGCGCCCGGTCACGAGCCTCAGGATGCCCTCCGCGACCAGGTGGCGGGCCATGGCCTCCATGCGAGGCCATGAGAGAGTCCCTGCGAGGGAGAGGACGGTCATGGAGCCGCGAATCCCCGGCACAGAGTAGGAGAACCACTCGCGAGAGATCTCCCCCAGCCTCTCCCAGGCCGCCGGAAGTGCGCTTCCCCCTCGCTCTGGGCCGATGCCTCCGTCCTGGAGGAGAGCCCCCCTCCACGGTATGCCCTGGATCTTGCGGAAATCGACCTTGCCTGACAGGCCCGTGTGATTGGACCTGGCTATCCGCTCGACTCCCATCAGGGCTACGAGGACGTTTTCCATGTCCCCCTGTTCCAGCGCCGAGTTGAAGGACATCCTGTAGTAGTTCTCGCTCGACTTCCAAGCCCCTTGGAAGTAGAGCAGGTTGGCCCTCGACAGCAGCGCCTGGACGTTCCTCACCGGAAGATCCGCCTCGCGCGCCAGCTTGGCGGCGTCGTCAAAGCATTTCTCGGCCTCCGGGTATTTACCGTCCGTGCGCAGCAGTCTGCCTATCGAGATGAGAGAGCCGCACTCCACGTCCTTGAGCCCCTTGCTCGCGGCGAGCTTCATGATGACCTTGAGCTCCTCGGCCGAGAAGGCCGGGTTGTCCAGCTCCCCCTCCGCCACCAGCCCGTTTCCCCTGACGTACAGGCGGTTCGCCTCGTCGATCAGCGGATTTTCCGGCTCGTAGTCGTACGCCTCCTTGAGGTAGTCCCGCGCCTGGTCGTAGATGCCCATCTGAGTGTACGTGTGACCTCGCTCGGCGAGTATCAGGAAGCGGATCAGCCCCGCAAGATCTTTAGTCTTCTCGCCCTCCTCCAGCGGTGCCAGTCGTTCCTCCTCGGCATCGAGGCAAGCCAGGGCAGCCTGCATGTCCCCGTACTTGCGGACGGCCGCCGCAAGCTGAAGCGACACCCTTGCACGAGCCGACGGAACGCCGTCGAGCTTGTCCAGTGCCTCTAAATAGAGATGCCTGCTCTCGGCGGGCCGTCCACGGTGCAAGGCGACCTTGCCCAGCCCCTCGAGGGCGAGCCCTTCCAGCAGGTCGGACTTCAGATCCGCGCCCTTTGCCCGGGCATTGTCATAGCGCTTCTCCGCACCGGTCAGGTTCGACTCGGCAAATGCCAACTGAGCGCCCTGGATCAGCGCGTTCGCGGCCTTGGTCTCGTCCTTTCCCCTGGAGTAGAGAGCCGCGGAACGGTCGAACGCGGCGATCGCGCCAGCCGCCCTCCCCGACGGGGTCTCCCCCTCCTTAAGCGGCGCGGCCTTGCGGCACAGGCCCTCGTTGTATGCGGCGTCCGCGGCGGGGATTACCTTTTTCTCCTTCTCCAACATCGCCGAGGCCTTCGAGAAGTGCCCTGCGGCCGATGCGTACTCCTTCGCGGCGTACTTCTGCAGCCCCCTCTGCATCTCCTCCTCCCCTTTCGAGGCGGCGCAAGCCTCGACGGGAAGGAGAAGGGCAATGGCGAGAAGGAAGACAAACGCCACCGCGGCAAAAAACTTCGTCCTCATGCGTTATATCCTCCCGTGGTCTTGTTTAGAACGGAGGCTTGAACTTCCCTCCCGGTATCAATGGTATAGAGGGTATCGAGGGGATGCCTCCGCCTCCTATCGACTGCAGAACGCTCGAGAAATCCGGAATGGAGAGGGACGGGACAGCAATGCTCTCGCCGACCAGGCCTCCCACCGTCTGGGCGAACGGGCCGAAGACACCGAGGAATCCCTGCATGTTGCCTGCGACCCCCTGCATCGATCCCGCAAGGCCCTGCAGCGCCATCACATCTATACCGCCTGTGCCGCCTCCGAGGGCGTTCATCACCTTCTGCATCTCGCCCATTATCTGCTGCAGGTTGGAGAAGATGTCCTTGGCGCTTCCTACGACGTTGCTTTTAAGCACGCCCTTGTCCTCGGCGGAGAGGTCATCGGACTTTATCTCCTTTGCCTGGTCGTGGGCGTTCGAGACGGCCGCCTCGGAGTTTGAGCGGATTCCCCTGTTACGGGCCTTGAGCTCCCCGTCCGTCAGCGGCTCCACCTTCAGGTGGTCGACGGCGCTCTTCCACGACGAATAGGACGACTCGGCGACCTTTATCGCCTTCGCATCCTTCGTCGTCGAGTTGATGAGGGCGACCTCCTGATCGGTGAGGACACGCAGGTTCTTGAGCGCATCCCTGGCCTTGGGGATCTCCTGGTTAAGCGAGGCTGCAAGGCTCTTGGCCCGGGGGCTGTTCTCTCGCTGTGCGCTGTACAGCCTCTTCTGGATGTCCAGGGCGCCGTTTATGGTACGGTAGTGGGGAAGCTTCTTCTTGTGTATCTCGTCCATGGAGACGGACGCCTTCTTCCCCTCCGCGCCGCTCTTGCGCATCTTGGCCTTCTGGACGACCATGGTCGTCTCGTCGGCGCCCTGGACCCCCTGGAGCTCCTGGCTCTCCGCCGCCACGGAGGTCTCGTTGAGCGCGAGAGAATCCAGCGCCATCTGGGCGATCACCGCTCCAGCACCAAGCAGCAGCAGGGCGACCATCGCCCTGAAAAGTATTTTGCGTGACATGACTATCAGCCTCTCTCTCCCCAAAAAAAGGAAACGGGGAGACTCCCCGTTTCCTTCGTAAAAACGCCGCTATTCCTCCACCACGACCGTGAAGGAGACCTCCAGCTCGACGCCGTCCTCGTCCATCAGCCTGGCAGTCACTACGTCTGTTCCCGGCTCCGTCGCCGCCACCAGCTTCCACTTGTCCTCCTTGCCGGGCAGGATGGTGATTCCGCCGGGTCGGACGGTCTTCTCAACACCCTCGGGTAGCAGTGCGTTGACCCTGCCGCTCGCCCCCTGGTTGACCAGGGATACGAGGGTCGCCGGACGGTTGCTCTGGAGCTTGACGAATATCGGCTCGCCGGTGAGGAACTCGTCCCTGTCGGCCCATATCTTGGCGATCCATCCGTCACGGATGGTCACGCCGAAGCCGCCCTTCTCCGGGGAGTCGCCCTTGGTGAAAACGGCCAGTGAAGTCGCCGCCCACTGAAGCGGCGTCTCGGGGGCCTCTTCGTCGTCGAAAACGCTTTCGTCGATGAGGATGATGTCCCTGGTCGCCACCTTGGAATCCTCCAGTATGGCGAAGGGACCGAACAGCTTCTGGTTGTGCGGGTTCACTATCTCTGTCTCGATGTTCGTCGCGATGGCCTTGACTATGTCGGTGCCCGCCGGTCCGCCAAGCTTCATGGAGAAGGTCTGCCCCTCCGCCGGGACAACGATCCTCTCTCCCGCCTTGACGGAGCTGTCCGATACCCACCTGTTCGGGAACAGGACGACTATCTGCCCCGAGGGAGTGAAGTTCAGCAGGGTCAGGTAACAGTCCCTGTCGGAGGTGAAGGCGAACTCGATCCTGTCGCCTATGTCGAAGATGTCGCCCTCCGCCGACCTGTCCGATTCAAGGAGCAGCTCGAAGTCCGACCTGTGCATCTCCTCGACGTCCAGGCGGGCCGCCTTCTCCTCGCCGTCCATGGCCGGCGTTCCGCTGCCGGACTCCTCGGCCTCCTCGTACTCCTCCACCAGTATGATATCCCTGGTCGCGGTGGTAGTGCGGGGCAGCACATCCGCAAACGCCCCGGCACAGAGCGAGAGGGCCGCCAGCAGTGCGACCGCTGCCAAAAGATTGAACCTCCTCATGACGTAAGCACCTCCTGCGTTTTTTTAAGAATGTCTAAAAGAGCGAGCGATTCTATCCGAAAATTAATTCTACCACAACCGCCCAACCGCAGGCACATAAAAAAGGCGGGCCAAAGGGCCCGCCCACGATGTATCCGCTACCGTGCTTGTTAACGCTTGGAGAACTGGCGAAGTCCCCTCGCGCCCTTCTGGCCGAACTTTTTACGCTCGACCATGCGCGAGTCCCGGGTGAGAAACCCGTTCTTCTTCAGGATGGGCCTTAGCTCCGGGTTGAGCTTGATCAGCGCGCGGGCCACGCCCAAGCGCACCGCCCCGGCCTGGCCGGTCAGACCGCCGCCCGAGGCGCGGACAAAGATGTCCAGTTTCCCCTCGAGCCCGGTAACCTTTATGGGCTGCATCGCGCTGATCTGCCAGCAGTCCCTGGGGAAGTAGTCTGCCACTTCCCTGTCGTTGATCTTGAAGGCTCCGTTGCCCGGCCGAATACGGACGCGGGCGAGGGCGCACTTTCTTCTCCCTGTTCCCCAGAAATAACCTGAACTCTGCATGTAATCCGTCCTCCTCCTGCCTGTTACACCTCAAGGGGCTCCGGCCGCTGCGCCGAGTGGGGATGATCCTCTCCCGCGTACACCTTGAGTTTTCTCTGGTATTTCAACTTGTTCTTGGGAAGCATTCCCTTGACTATCCTGCGCATCAGCTCTTCCGGCTTCTTGTCCATCATGTCGCCGTAGCTGATGGCCTTGAAACCGCCCGGCCAGCCGGTGTGATAGGTGACCCGGCTGGTCTCGCGCTTGTTGCCGGTGAGCCTGGCCTTCTTGACGTTCACTATGATGACGAAGTCCCCCGTATCGACGTGCGGGGTGTATGTGGGCTTGTTCTTGCCCGTCAGTACCTTGGCCACATGGGACGCCACTCGCCCGAGGGGCTTGTCGGCCGCGTCGACTATGTACCATTTGCGCTCGACCTTCTCCTTGACGGCCATATAGGTGCGATTGCACAACATGGGTCTTTCCTCCTTGACATTTTGCTCTAATCCTGTGCATCTATGAAGAAACCGGACCTTCCGCACCGGAGGCGCCGTCCTTCCAGAGCGTGGCATGGGGCCCTGTCGAACGGTCCCTCGTGGCGGGGGCGCGATCATGTCCAAATTACGCAGGCGCTGCGGGCTACGGTACCCGCCTCAGCCTGGGGTTCTCGATCCTTCCGGGCAGCCGCCCTCTCTTGGCTATGGGCGCTCCCTCTATCTCCTTCAGGTCCATCGTCATGTCTATGGGGCTCGCGTGCGAGATGTAGCTTCCAACTCCGAAACTGTCGGCGCCCGCCCTGTCGAGCTCTCTTATCCTGTCGGGGGAAAGTCCGCCGGATGCTACGATCTTCACCTTGGGGAAACCCGCCCTGTCCAGCCTGTACCGGACCTCGGACACCAACGAAGGCGTAACCCCGCCTCTCTCCCCTGGCGTGTCCAGCCGCACCGCGTCCAAGGACTCCCTCAGCGCACCGGCGACGCGAATGGACTCCTCGGCCTCGTCCTTGAACGTGTCCACAAGCACTATCCTGGGCTCCTCCGGAGGCATGACGGCGTCATAGTCCAGCGCCAACTCGACCGTGTCCCCGATTATGAGGACAGCGGCGTGAGGGACCGTGCCCGACGGCACCGCGCCCGCCAGCTTCGCGCCGAGTATGCAGCTCGCCCCGGCGCAGCCTCCCGCGCGCAGGGCCGCCCGCTCCATCACAGGGGCCACGGAGGGATGGACGTGTCTTGCTCCGAAGCAGAGCACCGGCTTGCCGTCGGCCGCATCCACACACTCTCTGGCGGCCGTCGCCCACGCGGACGCGCTCGCCAGCATTCCGAGCATTACTGTCTCGTACAGGCCAAAAGCCTCGTAGGGTCCGATGATCCGCAGGAGCACCTCTTTTGCCTCGAATGGGTCCCCCTCGCTCAGCGACCAGATCTCAAGCCCCTTTCCTTCGAGAAGCACAAGCAACTCCTCGAGCCCGGCGAAAACGCCGCCCCTCCTGGCGAAGAACTCCGCGGTCACCACGGTCGAGAGTTTTCCGCTTCTCCTCAGGACGTCGCGGGCCTTTACGAAGTATACGTCGGTCGTGCATCCGCCCATGATCTCCTCGTGGGTGGCCGAGTGCAGCCTGCCCTCCGAAGGCCGGAAGGCGAGTACATCGGAGAAGCCGTCCATCACCTGGAATCGCCGTTCCCTGACGCTGGAATCCATGTCCCGCTTAGAGCAGCACGAGAACTACGGACATCACCATGAAGATCGTGGTCAGGATCACGGTGAGCTTGGTAAGCCCAGTGAAGCGCTGCCACTGGCTCGCGCTCATGTCGGTCTGGGTGCCTCCGCCGAAAATACCGGAAAAACCGCCCTCTTTTCTCTGCTGAAGAAGGACGATGGCCGACAGGGCCACGCAGAGAAGAATATGGACGATGCCGAAAAACGTCTTCAAGTTGCGCACCTCCTAAAAAATTGGAAACCGATTCCAGACGAGGATGTATTTTACCACACAACTACCCAAAAAGGATACCCAGCAGGCGAAAACTGGCCAGAGCACGGTGTGAAATGGCTCTTTTGGCCCGTTCTGTCATCTGGCCGAATGTCCTGCCGCAGCCCAGGGGTCTGAATATCGGATCGTAGCCGAAGCCCAGCTCCCCGGAGGGGGCCTCGGTTATCTCTCCGCGGCATATCCCCTCGGTGATCACGCACGCCCCGGACGGCAGGTAGAGGGCGAGGGACGCGATGAAGCTCGCCGACCTGTCGGAGATCCCCTTCAAACGATCCAGGACCAACTCTATCCTCTCCTCGTTGCTCGGCGCCAGCCGGGCCGAGAGCAGACCGGGGGCGCCGTCGAGGGCGTATATCTCGAGGCCGCTATCGTCGGCGAGCGAGGCCATGCCTGTCGCGTTAGAGTACGCCCTGGCCTTGAGCCACGCATTGACATGGTAGGAGACACCGGACTCGTCCACCTCGAGCATCAGGACGTCCGGGCCGAAGAGCAGCTCCACCCCGAACGGGGCGAACAGCATCGCCGCCTCGTCGTACTTGCCCCTGTTCCCGCTGGCGAACAGAACTCGGTCGATCGGAGCCTTCATCAGCCCTTGGGAAGCCTCCACGGCACGCTCAGGTCGACAGGCGAGCTCCCCTGCTGCTCCTTGCCGTCGACCAGAAAACGGACCTGGACTATGGGAGAGAAGTTCTCGCTCATGGTCTGGACGACCCCGGTTATGAGCAGAGCGCTCCCCTGGGCACCGAGAGACCCCAGGAGGCCCAGGAAGGGCGAGTTGAAATTTAGGAACAGGGTATCGCCGGAGCGGAACAGGTTCAACAGCCTCACGTCCGCCGCGGAATCCCCCGCAGCCGACCTGAACACCCTGTCGACGACCTGCCTGATGTCGTCCTCCATGATCCCGGACAGGAACTCGGCCCTGTCGGAGACGATGACCCCCTCGCTGGGATAGTAGTAGGCGAAGGTCACCTTCTTCGCACTGAGACGGATCTCAGTCGGCCCCTCGTCTATCATCCTCTCCGCGTCCTCCCTGCCGGCCACGACGTCTCCCCTGCCGAGAATTCCCTGGCGGTTGAGCATTCGCAGGGCGATGGACGTCCCCACGTATCCGGCCGCGAAGCAGAAGACCACCACACCGGTCCACGCGATCAGGCGAACTGCGAGAGGGGCCTTCTTCTCCGGTCTTCTGTCCCTGCGGGAACGTCTGCTCCTGCTTATGTCCGCGTCCCTGTGCACCTCGAACACGTCATCGTAATCGTCATCTCTTCGCCTCATCAAGCGATCGTCCTCCTTGGGCTGGCAGTTTTTATCAGTGGTTCTTCAGGTAGTCCTGTATTCCCTTGGCGAGAGAGTTGGCCATCTTCGCCTGGTAGACGCCGTCCGCCAGCAGCTTGGCCTCGTTCTTGTCCGTGATGAAGCCCAGCTCGATCAGCACGGAGGGCATCGCGGCGCCCCTGAGAACAAAAAACGGGGCCTGGGCAACTCGGCGCATCTTGATGCCCCCGGCATTGCCGGACTTGAAGAGGTACTCGGCGAAGCCGGTGCTCTCGCTTATCTTCGCGTTCTGCTGCATGTTTCCCAGTATGTTCAGAAGCATCTGGGTGCGCTGGTCGGCCGCCTTCGCCGCGTCGCCCCCGTTGTTCCCGATCTCCCTGTTCTCGAGTCGCGCCAGCTCCATCGCATCCTTGTCGGTTGGCAGGGCCATGATGTAGATCTCCATTCCCGTCGCGCTCCTGCCGGGAGGGAGGGCGTTTCCGTGCACGCTGACGAACAGTTCGGCGTTCATCTCGTTGGCGATCTCCGTTCTGCGCCTTAGCGTCAGGTAGACGTCCGTGTCCCTCGTCAGGCGGGCGTCTATTCCCAGCTCCTTCAGCCGGGCGGCCAGCCTCTTGCTGACGGCCAGGTTGAGGTCCTTCTCTCGTATGCCGTTTCCGACGGCGCCAGGGTCCTTTCCACCGTGACCGGGGTCGATCACGACTATCGGCCTGCCGCCCGACGGGCCTCTCCCCGGGGGAACGGACGGAAGGACAGGTTTGCCGGGGGAGGGCTTAACCGGCCTTGGCGCGGACACTCCCCCGGGCCTCATGAAGTCGATGACCAGCCGCTTGGGGGATTCCAGCGTCATGACCTCGTGCACGGGAATGGAGGAAATGAACTCCACCAGGATCCTGTCGCCGAAGTGCATCGCGTTGACCTTCACATCGCCGTACGGAGAGGGCGTCCCTGGAACCGGCCACTGTCCCGAGGAGAAGTAGATCCTGACCCCGTCGGAACCCCGCTGCACCTCCGGCGCCTCCTCGCCCTCGCAATCCATGACGGCGCGGAGCTTCCCGCCCTCCTCGCCCCAGCGGATCCCCTTCAAAACCGGGCGATCCTTCGCGGCGGCAGTCACGGGTACCGGCGTGGCGGGCGGAGCGACGTCCACGACCGGCGCGGGCGTCGTCACCTCGACCTTCGCAGGAGGCGACGGCTTGTCCGCGACAGGCGAGGGAGCTACCTCTGCGACCGGAGGGGGCGCAGTGCCGTCCGGCTCCTCCGGCCCGAAGCTCAACTGGACTTGCCTGCCTGACCGGTTCAGAAGAAGGGTGAACATCTTCAGGGCGGATCTGCCGTCGAGGAGCCACCTCCCCTTCCACTCCACGCAGGGGGCCGCCAGCGGCACCAGTTCGACATCCAGCCAGGCCGCGGAGGCGCCGGAGACGAACTGCGCCTTGCTCCTGTTCGAGGTCACTGCGAGGGTGTCCCCCTTCACCGCCGTGCCCAGGCCGAGCAGCGAGGCCATGTCCTGCAACGACACCAGAATATCCGCTCCCTGCTTTACCGTGGAGACGGTCCCAAGACGCTCCTCGCCGGCCATGAGGGGATAGGCGGCCTCCACCGACGCCGCGAAGCAGCCGATTACAAGCAAGATCGCGAAAATTACCGCTGCCGGATTAAGTCCCCGCTGTCGTGACATCTCTTATCACCATCGAACAAGAACCTATGTTGCCGCTGAACTTGAAGTCGTTCCCAAGAAGATCCAGCGAGTCCAGGAAGTCCAGGATATTGCCGGCTATGGTCATCCCCCCCACCGGTTCGCGCACCTCCCCGTTCTGGACGCGCGCACCCTTGATCCCGAGCGAAAAGTCCCCGCTGACCGGGTTGATCGTGTGAAGCCCCAGCAGCTCCTTGACGCATATCCCCCTGCGCACCTGCAGGAGCAGGTCCTGCCGGGTCCACTTCCCCGGCTCCACGCACAGGTTGGAGATGCCCACGTCGGGTACCCCGGAGAGAGGACGGCTGGCGTTCCCCGTGGAGCGAACCCCGTCCATGCGGGCGTACTTCAGGTTATACAGCCATGACTCTGCCACTCCGCCGGCGAGGATTCGAGTCTTGGAGGCGGGCACTCCCTCGTCGTCGAACGGAGCACTTCCCAGCCCTCTTTTAAGAGTCCCGTCATCGACCAGGGTGAGAGAGGCCGACGAGACCCTCTCGCCCAGCCTGTCCATCAGAAGGGACCTGTTCTTGTGTATGTTGGAAGCCAGGAACAGCTCCCCCACTACCTCTATGAAGGAGGCCGAGGACTCCGGGTCCAGGATCAGGTCGTACTTCCCCGTGGGCAAAGGTTTCCCTCCCAGAACCATGGCGCTTCTTTCGACCGCCTCGCGCGCCGTCCTCTCCGGCGACAGGGAGGAGAGCAGGCGGTCGGCCTCTCCGTACCCCCCCATCTCCATATCCTCGCCCGACGAGAGCACGACCGATACCCCGCAGCCGGCGGTCGTCCCCTTGGACCACGCCATCGAGCCCTCGGAGGAGGCGTAGAGCATCTCCTGCACCCCGTCGCCCCAGGACGCGCTTCTTACTGAGACCACGCGAGGATCCTCATCCCTGGCGCACTCCCACATCCTTTTGCAGAAGTTCATCCTGTCCGAGGTATCTAGCTCGGCTATCTCGCTGTCGTACAGGTCGAGGTCATCCGCCGTCTGCGACAGGGCCGGGCCGAGCCCGACGAAAGGATCCTCCTCGCAGGCGCCGCAGTTGGATATGCTCCAGTCCACCGCCTCCTCCAAACGGCCCCTGGAGAGGGAGTTGACGCGGGACACGCCCTGGCGGCCCGATGAGTCCAGTGTGCGAATGCCAATGCCTACGGAGAAGCCAGTGGAGATCCTCTCCGGCTCGCCGTCGAGCAGCGACAGCGAGTGCCCCGCGCCGGCGATGTACAGGACGTCCGCGGCCGCGGCACCCTTTTTGGCAGCCGTCTCCAGGACAAAGGCCGCCGCCTCTTCCGCAGTTTCTCGGTCGGGAGTCCTCCTCACGAGGCCGCAGCCTCTTCCAGGATTATCGAGGCGGCCCTGACCACCTGCTCCCTGGAGACATCCAGGTGAGTGACCAGTCTGAAGCGGCCGGCGGAGACGCTGTTGAACAGGACCCCCTTGGCCGCGCACCGGACGTTCAGGTCGGCGCCCGTGTCGTCCTCCATGTTGCAGTAGACCATGTTCGTCGGCTTCTCATTGTGCTCGACCTTCAGCACGTCCCCCTCGGAGAGCAGCCGGGCGAGCAGCGCCGCGTTCTCGTGATCCTCCTTCAGCCTGTCGATATTATGCTCCAGGGCGTAAAGACCTGCGGCGGCCAGTACTCCCGACTGGCGAAGCGCACCGCCCAAGCACTTCCTCCAGCGTCGCGCCTCGTCTATGAAGTCGCTCTTTCCGCACAGCATGCTCCCCACCGGCGCTCCGAGGCCCTTGGAGAGGCAGAACTGGATCGAGTCCGCGCACGAGGCGAACTCCCTCGCCTCGCAGCCCCAGGCCGCGGCCGCGTTGAAGATTCTTGCTCCGTCTATGTGGACGGACAGGCCGTGCCTCCTGGCCTCGTCTGCGGAGGCCCGGATGCTCTCCACCGGTATCGCCCGTCCCCCCATGCGGTTGTGGGTGTTCTCAAGGCAGAGCAGCCGGGCCGGCGCGAAGTGTATATCGGACGGCCTGCAGTGAGCCCTGACCTCCTCCGGCGGGATACACCCGGAGCTGTCGTCGGCCAGCAGCGGCACGACCGATCCCAGGGCCGCCATACCGCCCGCCTCGTAGTTCTGCATGTGGCAGCTCGCCCCCAGGATCGCGGCCTCGCCCCTGCCGCAGTGCGACAGCACGGCGGCCAGGTTGCCCATCGTGCCCGAGGGCAGAAATAGCGCGGCCTCCTTCCCCATGATCTCCGCCGCCATCTCCTGCAGGCGGTTCACCGTGGGGTCCTCGCCATATACGTCGTCTCCGACCTCGGCGCTCGCCATCGCCCTCCTCATCTCCTGCGAGGGCTTGGTCACAGTGTCGCTCTTCAGATCAACCGGAAACATACCACCATCACCTGTTTCTTTTTAAATATCACGGCCGCGGGCCGCCTACAGCGAGACTCCCAGCCGGGTCCACGGCAAAAGTCCCTCCTCCACAGTCACCCCCATCGAGACCGAGGGCCTGTTCTCTCCGTGGAAGTCGCTTCCCGCCGTCGGGAAAAGCGAGAACTCCGAGGCAATCGACATGTGCTGAAAGACTCGCTCCGGCGACGAGCTCGGAGATACGCACTCCATTCCCCACAGCCCGGCCTCCCTCAGCCTGCCCAGGATCGCCCTGAGAACACCCTCGTCCTCCGTGGTCAGTGCGGGATGTGCAAGCACGGCGAGGCCGCCGGCTTCTCCGATAAGCTCGATGCATCTCTCCGGGGGGAGCCGGTATCGCTCCTCGTAGGCCGGGGCACCGGCGCCGAGGTATCTCTCGAAGGCCTCCAGCATATCCCGCGAATACCCCTTCCTCACGAGGACCCTGGCCATGTGGGGGCGTCCGACCACATCGCCTCCCGCCTCCATCGCGACCTCCTCCAAAGAGACCTCCAGGCCCATATCCTGCAGATTATCGCACATCTTCTCGTTGCGCGCCTCTCTGCCACGCCTTACATCCTCGAGAGCGGAGAGCAGCTCCGCCTTGGGTGAAGGCCCGAACAGGCGTCTCATATCGAGCCTGTATCCTAGTATATGAAGGGTACCCTCGTACTCCGCGGAGAGCTCTATGCCGGGGACTCCCGCAATTTTATGTCCCTTGCAGGCCGCCATGAACGAGGGCAGCCCCTCTACCGTGTCGTGATCCGTCAGGCTCATCACGGAGACTCGCCTGCTCTTGCCGTGCTCCACCAGCTCCCTCGGCGTCATGGAGCCGTCGGAGAAGGTGCTGTGCAGATGCAGATCAACGCAGATCATTCGCGTGCTGCCCGGGGCATCCCCTACTCCTCTCCCATAAACTGATCGTAGTCGAACAGGGCGGCAAGATCGAGCAGGACTATCAAGCGCCCGTCCTCCTGCCTCGCGACTCCCAGTATGTACTTCTTGTCCATGCCGGTGCTGAGCTTGTCGGCCGAGTCTATGTTGCTCTCGAAGATCGTGCAGACCTCTCGCACCGAGTCCACTATTATCCCGAACAGGCTCTCGTTCCACGAGAGGACCACTATCCTCGCCTCGTCCGTGAGCTCCTTCTGCTTCATTCCGATC
Source organism: Synergistaceae bacterium (assembly GCA_012521675.1). NCBI lineage: Bacteria > Thermotogati > Synergistota > Synergistia > Synergistales > Synergistaceae > Synergistaceae bacterium. Next base: position 30,438 of record JAAYLU010000060.1, read on the forward strand.
TTGAGCTCCATGTCAAAGACGGGGACTATGGAGCCCCTCAGGTTGATGACCCCAAGGACGTAGTCCGGGGAGTTGGGGACCCTGGTGATAAACGGCGGTACCCTAACGATCTCGCGCACCAGGTTCACGTCCAGCCCGTAATCCTCGTCGTACAGAGTGAACACCAATGTTATGCTCTCTCTTCCCTCGCCGCCGGTCTCCGTCTGTTTAAGCTCTTTCAATTCAGTGCTCTCGAGCGCAGTGCTCATAGTCGATCCCTCCCGATGCCGAATCCCCCGCCTTGACAGGGGCCGCCTGCGAAATTATAACAGCAACAGGCGCCAACCGTACCGTTACGGTCGGATTGAACGCCGAATATATACCTGATCGCCAAAGTGTATTAGAATGGGGACGCATATCGGCGACACCAATAATTTTAGCACGACCTTGCTGGTTGAGTCGAAAGGCGCGTGCCCAAAAAGACAAAGGAGTGTTCCCATGACCGAAGAATTGAAAGAGAAGATTCTGTTCGATGAAATCAGGAAGCTCGTGGACTCAGAGGGGCTGGTGACGGCCCGTCTCGTCGAGGCGATCAACCGCACCGCGCAGATGTCCTCGGCGTCCGTGCCGGAAATACAGCTGCTCTTCGAGAAGTGGATCTCCCTGGTCGGCAACGAGGTACTCAGGTTCGCCGAACGCGCGCCCGAGATGAACATCGAGATGGTGGCGAAGGACATCGGGATAGGAGAGACGTCCCTCCTGTCCATCCTCCTGGCGATGCAAAGACAGGGGAGGATTAAGATAGAGTCGGTGCACATCGCAAAGGGGAGCGGCCAGGACAACGAAATCTGCTCCTGCCTGAGGAGGAACGAGGACTAGGCCGATTATGTCGTCCGGAAGGAGCGATGCGACTCTGTCATCCCGACGACCGGTAGGGAGGAGGGATCTCGGGGTTGGAGACAAGTCAAAGGCGAGGTCCCTCGCGTTCGCTCGGGACGACAAAAAGGGCGATCGTTCGGGATGACATACAGAACAAGCGGCCGCCCGGTTGGGCGGCCGCTTCTCTCTTTCAAGGGATTTCCGGCGTCGACCTTCTCTCCCACGGATAGCCTCCGCAGTACCATCGGCGATGGAGGGCTTGACTGCCGGGTTCGGCATGGAGCCGGGTATGAC
>JAAYLU010000061.1 GCA_012521675.1 Synergistaceae bacterium
GAGTGAACCACGACATGCTCATGGCCCGAGTGGCGCGCAAAGTAGCGGACAAACGAGTACTTCGCCTGATACGCTCGTACCTTGAAGCGGGCGTAATGATAGGCGGTCTCTTCGAGAGGACGAAGGAAGGAACGCCTCAGGGCGGTCCCTTGAGTCCCCTACTGGCCAACATCATGCTTGACGACCTGGACAAGGAGCTTGAGAAAAGGGGTCACCGATTCGTCCGTTATGCCGACGACTGCAACATATACGTCAAAAGCAGACGGGCGGGGGAGAGGGTGATGGCAAACATCCGCAGATACGTGGAGGGGAAACTTAAACTCAAAGTCAACGAGGAAAAGAGCGCCGTTGACCGCCCCTGGAGGCGTAAATTTCTGGGATTCTCATTCTCGCACCACAAGGAGCCGCTCATCCGAGTTGCGCCCAGGAGCCTGGACAGATTCAAGGACAAAGTCCGGGAGTTGACCAGCCGCAGGAGAAGCATGAGCCTTGCGGAGCGTATTCAAGAACTCAACCAGTACCTCAGGGGATGGATGGGCTACTTCAAGCTCGCCGTAACCCGCAGCATATTCGAGCAACTGGACGGATGGATACGCAGGCGGCTCCGCATGTGCCTCCTCAAGCAATGGAAGAGAGGCAGGACACGGGTCCGCGAGCTGATGGCTCTTGGAATCCCGAGAGGCAAAGCCATCAAAATCGGCGGATCCCGTAAAGGCTACTGGCGTCTATCGTCAACGCCCCAGATCAACATAGCCTTGGGGCTGGAATACTTCCAATCTCGCGGCCTGTTCAGCCTGAGTTCGGCTCTGTCCATGGGTTAAATTCCGTGAACCGCCGTATACCGAACGGTACGTACGGTGGTGTGGGGGGACGGGGCTAGCCGCCCCCTCCTACCCGATCCTCCCGTTGGTCGTCGGGATGACAGGGACTGGTCGTTCGGGATGGCTTTTTTCCTGTCGTCCCGAACGGCGCGAAGCGACGGAGGGACCTCGAGAGTACACCCCGAGATCGCTCACTTTCGTTCGGGATGACAGAGGGCTGGTCGCCAGGACGAAAAGGGCCAGCCGTCTGGATGGCCTGCTTGTGTCGTTCCAAGCGACTGCGCGGTTACCGCCTATACAGGTCCTTCAGGGTCACAAGCCGGACGTTGCCGATGGAGCCCTCGCGTCTGAGCTGCGCGCTGAAGCCGCTCTTCGCGAACAGCATATAGAACGGCTCTCCGGCAACGCGAAGAAGCTGCGAACGCCTTCGAAGCCTCTCAAAAACATCCAGCCCTACCTGCTTCGACGTGTACTTGCACTCCGCGAACAGCGCCCGCGAGCCGTCATGCGAAACCCCGACGATATCGATCTCCTCCTGCGTCCGCGTACCGGGATCGGTTCCCCACCAGCGGCCGATCTCCTTCAGTGAGAAGGGGAGCGCACCGGGCGAATGCAGAAGATGTTGTGTGCACATGCGCTCGAAGACAGGCCCCATGTAAGTCGGCAGAAAGGGAAGTATTCCTCTCTCGAAAACCCCCTCCGTTCTGAACGCCATGATCATCGTCAGGTTCTCCGGGATGAAACGGTGCCAGAAACGGAATAGCGGGTCTTCGATCGAATAGATCGTCTTCCTGTTCGATTTTTCTAGCAGAGGTCTCTCCTTCCTTACAATGCCCAGCTCCATGAGGACGGCGAGGTAGCGCGAACAGAGGCCGCTTTCGCACCCCGAGCGAGTCGCGATCTCATTCAAGCGCGAAGCTCCACCTGCGATCGCACCTAAAATCGCATTATATGTGCGGGGTTCGCGCAGCTCCTGTTTCAGCAGATTAGCCGGCTCCTCGAAGAGAAAGGAGTTGGGATCCAGAAAGTTCGTTCGTATGTTCTCCTCCGGCGATTTCTCAGGGTGAAAGTGCTCCATGTAAAGCGGAACTCCACCTGTGACGCCGTAGGTCAACGCTTTTTCTTCGGCTGTCCAGCCAGGGTGAAACTCCGCCGCTTCAAGGTAGTCGAAGGGAAGCACTCTGAACTGCGCGGTCCTGCGTCCGAAAAGAGGGCTTTTCCTCCCGAGAACCTGCGTCTCCATAAAACTGGTCGAAGAACCGCAGAGAATAAGAAACAGGCGGGTTGCTTTGAACTCATGATCGATGAACGTCTGAAGAAGAGAGGAAAAGGGCGGCTCCGATTCCGCCAGCCACGGATACTCGTCGATCGCCAGAATGAGACGCTCTTCCCGCGCAAGTGCACCGACATTCTCCAGAATTTCGCGGAAGGAGCGGAACACGGGCGCATGTGGAAGATCGGGCGCAATGAGAGGCGAGAGAGCGCGCGAAAAGCCGTTGAGATTCGCCTCCGCATTCGACTCCAGCGCGGGAAAGAAAACGGTCTTCTTTTTTTCGCAGAACTCCGTGATCAGACGGGTTTTTCCCACTCTGCGGCGACCGTAGATCACCACGAATTCGAAGCGGTCGCTCCGGTAGAGCGTCTCCAGTTTTTCAAGCTCGCGCTTTCTGCCGACGAACATCCCGAGATTCCTCCTTCGAGGCCCAAGAGCCAAACGCAAATTTTCGTATCGTGATTTAGTATATCACATAGAACTGTATTATGTTATAGCTCTCTATGAGAGGTGAACTCATTGTCGGTGGAGATCTTGGATGCAGACTCGGAGAGTATAATCCAAGATCCTTCACATACGTCAGGGAAGACAGACGATCTGTCGTCCCGAACGAGCGCAGCGAGGAGGGACCCCGAGAGTAACCCCGAGATCCCTCGCACACGTTCGGGATGACAGAAAGCACACCCCGCCGCAGCGATGTTCATGTCCCCCTCTAAATCCGCACCCTCTTTTGTCCGCACTTCCGGAGTGTAAATTGAATAATCACGGATGTGTAGCGCCGCAAACCCGAAAGCCTCCCTCCCGCCTTTCATACAACAGCGCTCCCCTGCTGCGAATATCCTCGAGCAGAGCCTCGTTGACGATCATTGAGTGGATCGCGACGTCGAAAGAGTAGGGGAGCGGGAGGTCGTCGAGTTCTCGTACAATGCTGTAGAGGACGAGACCGGTCAGGTCGTCGCCTCCCTGGAGCGACAGGTCGATATCCGAGCCGGTTCTGCGGTTGCCCCTGGCTCGCGATCCGTAGAGTATGACGCGCTCGACTTCCGGATGGCGGGCGAAGACGGCGGCAAGGGCGCATGCCTCTTCAATCTGGGAGAGCGCGCGAAGAAGGCTGTCGAACCGCTGTATCCACCGGATGTCGCTTGACCGTTTTTTATGTAAGGGAAGAGTTTCCCCCCGCGTGCGCGAGGACACGCTCTCGTGCCGAGCCCTTCTTAGTTCGCTGATCGCATGGATATATATAATATACCCCTACAAAGCCCGTAGCGCTGCGGCCCGGTCCGGTTGTCCGGCGGCGTCCGCTAGGTTCGCTTCGCAGGCCAGTCCTTCGGCTACGAAATAGTCCTTCAACGGTAGGGAATTGCGCATAGTCTTGCTTGGCCTTGGGGGCATGTGCCTCCAAGATCGGCGCTCAAAAATGAC
>JAAYLU010000062.1 GCA_012521675.1 Synergistaceae bacterium
ATGCTGTACCCATCGAGTTCAGCCCGCAGGTCAAGGGCATGGGAAAGTGGATGGACACAAGGACCTTCGTCTTCACTCCCATCGCCAACCCTCCGCAGGCCACTCTGTTCCGGGTGACGGCGAAGGAGTCTCTAAGGGATACGAACGGCAGGATGCTGGCGGGCAGGCAGAGCTTCGAGTACAGCACCGATCCGCTGAGGTTCCTGGGCGCAAGGCAGACCGGCATCACCGACAGCAACAACGTGATGATCGAGCTTTCCTTCAACGTTCCTGTGTCTCCGTTCAGGCTTAGGGGCTTCCTAACGCTCTTGAACGAAAGACGGGAGCAGATCGGCTACTCGATATCGGGGCAGGCGCCGTCTTCCAACATTCGCCTCAGCACCGGATACTTCGGCGGTGAGAAGATCACGCTTGTCCTCGCGCCCGGCCTTACAAGCGATGCGGGCCCTCTGGGGATCGACCAGGAGGCGCGTCGCGTTATAAAGGTCACTCGAAAGCTGGAGATCAACAGCGTCTACGCCGACACCCGCTACCCAGCGACGAGCGTCATATACGTGAACACATCGATAGGTGCGGACATGTCGGCGGCTTCAAAGTACATAGAGATCTCCCCCGTGTCCGACTTCACGATAGACCCTCACTACAACGGCTTCTCCATCCTCGGTGACTTCAAGCCGAGGCAGAGGGTGGAGGTGACCATCAAGAAGGGACTCCCGTCAAAGGAGGGGGCGCCTCTGGAGAGCGACTTCAAGAAGGCCGTCGTTTTCCCCGACCACTACCCGTCGATCGCCTTCCCGTCGGGGGGCGTCTTCCTCAGCCCGGCGGGCGATCTGAGGATACCGATCGAATCGGTGAACATCGAGGAGATCTCGCTGAACCTGTGGAGGGTCTACGAGAACAACATCCCGCTGTCGATGGCCTCGAACTACATCTCCCCGAGGGACATGTCGCGCAACGTGGCCACACGCACGGCCCGGCCCGAGGGCGAGATCAACCAAACTGTGCGCCGGGCGATCGACCTGCGTGAACTGGCGGACGGCGCGAAGGGAGTGTTTCTTCTGACAGCGTCCGAGTCCTCGGGCGAGTACTGGGCCGAGGCAGAACAGCTTGTCGCCGTGACGGACATCGGCATAGTGGCAAGGGTCTGGAGGAAGGGGCTAACAGTCTGGGCGAACTCCATCCTGGGAATAGACCCTGTCAAGGACGCGTCGGTACGCGTCTACTCACGCAACAATCAGCTGCTCGCGGGCGGTGCCACGGACGAAAACGGCCTGTTCACTCACTCCAAGGAGGAGGCGTGGGACCCGCAGCTCGTTCCGGCCATTGTCACGGTCGAAAAGGGCGACGACGTCTCATTCCTCAAGCTCGAGGAGGATCTTCTGCTGGGAGCGGGGTTCGACGTCGACGGGAGGCCCCGCACAGAGGCCTACGACGCGATGCTCTTCGCACCGCGCGGCGTGTTCCGCCCCGGCGAGACTGTGGACTTCTCGGCGATCGTCCGCACCAAGGACTTCCTTCCGCCGGAGCCATTCCCCTTGGTCTACGTCGTCCGCTCATCGATCGGCCGCGAGATTGCACGAGGCACCGCTCTTCTGTCCGACGAGGGAATAACGTCCTTCTCGACGCAGCTCGTCCCGGCCTCGCCCACAGGGGCCTACAGCGCGATAGTCGCTCTGCCGGGCCAGGAGAACGAACCGCTCGGCAGGACCGAGTTCTTCGTGGAGGACTTCGTGCCGCCGCGCCTCGAGGTGAAGGCGTCCACCGACTCCGAGGCGCTGAGAGCGGAAGAGACACTGACGATTGACGTGAGCTCCTCATACCTGTTCGGCGCGCCCGCTGCCGACCTGCCCTTCGAGGCGGAGGTGAGGGCATCGGCCGTACAGTTCAAACCCGAGGGCTGGAGCGCCTTTACATTCGGCGATGCTGAGAGAAAGTTCGCGAGCATCACCGACTACGTCGGAGACGGAAAGCTGGACGGCGACGGAAACGGGAAGCTCGAGTTCTCCGCCCCCGAGAGCTGGCTACCCCCCTCCGCGATCGATCTGACCTTCTTCGTCAAGGTCATGGAGGAGAGCGGGCGATGGGTGCCGACATCCTTCAGCCTGCCCTTCCACGCCTATCCCGTATACCTCGGGATAGAGAGCCCGAAGGGAGACTTGATCCCTGGAAAGGAGATAAAGCTCCGCTTCGCCGCCGTCAGTCCCGACGGAGAGCCTTCCGGGCTCAAAACGGCCATCGCCGAGGTCTTCCTTGTGAGGAACCACTACAACCTGGTGCGAGTCGGCAGCCAGACCAGGATGCAGTTCCAGCGGGAGCTGACGCCGTACACGGACGCCGCCGTCGAGTTCTCAGACGGGACCGGGCTCTTCTCGTTCACTCCGAAGACCGACGGGGAGTACGTGATCAGGATCACGGACGAAGAATCCGACAGTGCCGCCTCCGCGTCTATTTACGCTTGGACCCCCTACGGCGAGGGCTCGGTCGGCTCCACACTCCTTGACCGTGTGCTGATAACCGCGGACAAGAAGAGCTACGAACCTGGGGACGACGCCGTCGTGACCCTGAAGAGCCCGTTCCTCGGAAACCTCCTGGTGACGGTGGAGACGGACAGGGAGATCTTCCGAAAGACTCTGCCCATCACCAAGGGCGAGGTGAAACTCGGCATCCCTGTGACCAGGGAGATGATCCCGAACGCCTACATTACCGCGACCGTGATACGCCCGGTGGTCGAGGGCGAGGAGTGGGGAAACCACAGGGCGGTCGGGACCCTTTCGATCCAGGTGGAGCACAGAAGCCAGCGCCTGGACGTGGCGCTTGAAAGCCCGGAGAGGACCCTGCCGGACGAGCCTCTGACCGTGCGCGGCGTTCTGACCGACGGCGAGGGGAGCAAGCGGAAGGGAGAAGTCGTCCTCTTCCTCGTCGACGAGGGGATCCTGTCCCTTACCGGCTTCAAGACGCCGGACCCGTGGGGCTTTTTCATGGCGAAGCGTGCACAGGGGATCTCTCTCTATGACCTCTACGACCAGCTTCTTCCTCTAGAATCCAGAGAGACCCCGTTACTGAAGGCCGGCGGAGGGGCGGACGAGGCTATGATGGCCGCCCTTAGGGCAGGCCTGCCGCCCGTCTCGGCAAGGGAGTTCAGAGTGCTATCCGTATTCCTGGGGAGCGTTCCCACGGATGATAATGGCTCCTTCGAGGCGACCTTCGACATCCCGGAGTTCAGCGGCAAGGGGCGTCTGATGGCGGTCGCCTCCTCCAGGAACTCATTCGGCAAGGCCGACTCGCACGTCACGATCGCCCGCGATATCACGACAGAGCTGTCTCTTCCTCGCGCGGTCTCTCCCGGTGACTCGTTCGACGCGCCTCTTAAGATATTCTCCTCCGCGCCGGACACCCGCAAGGTCACGGTCAGGATAGGAGTGGACGGACCTCTCTCCTTCGCAGGAGAGAACGAGTACAGGGCAGACCTGGCACCCGGCAGCGACAAGCTGCTGGAAGTGCCGTTCACGGCGGGCCCGGAGGCTGGTCGCACGGCGCTGACGGTCGAGACGACCTGGGACGAGGGCGGCTTCACACAACACCTCGACCTTCCGGTGAGGCCGGCCTTCCCGAGGGTTTCTCTGTCGGGGTCCGGCCTGGTTCACGGAGAACAGCCAGTCTCGATCAAGATACCGAGAAAGTGGTTCGAGGGGACGGAGGACGGCCTTCTGCTTCTCTCCGACCTGCCCTCGCTCGACCTGGCAGGCGCCGTAACCTTCCTGCTGGATTACCCCTACGGCTGTTTGGAGCAGACCGTGTCCGGCGCATGGCCGCTCCTTGTGCTCGACGACCTGGTGGGCGAGATCGATCCGATGCTCGCGGACAGGGGCGAGAGGGACGCTGCACTGGCCCGCAAGATCTCCCAGATATCCGCTATGCAGCTCTACAATGGTGCCTTTGCCGCTTGGCCGGGGCTTTCCACTCCGTTCCCGTGGGGATCGCTCTACGCCTCCCACTTCCTTGTCGAGGCCCAAAGGATGAATACCGCAGTCCCGGCTGATATGCTGGAGGCCGCTCTTGCAAACACGAGAGCGACACTGCCTCTCGCCCCGAGGGGGGATGACGATCAGTCCTTCAGCGAGAACCTGACGCTGAAGGCGTACGCCTGCTACATACTCGCGCTTCGCGGAGAGGCGCCCCTGGGCTGGATGGCCCACCTGGGAGAGCACCGCAACTCCCTGTACGAGTCGGGGAAGATATTCCTGGCGGGTGCCTATGCCCTCTCGTCAAAGACATCGGAGCCGCTGAAGGCATTGAGCGCGGCACCCTCCATCAAGGGCGGAGGCGCGACCTTCGAGACTCCGTCCAGGAGCGCCGCTCTTAAACTGCTGATGTGGAGCGACGTCGACCCGCTGTCGGCAACGGCGGCGGAGCTTGCGGCAAAGCTCGTGGCGGAGGCCCGCGCGGGTGAATGGCGCACGACACAGGACAACGCCATGGCCGCCCTGGCCCTGGGCAAGTGGATCGAAAAGACACGCGATGCCAGGAAACCCTTCACGGCCGTGCTCAATGACGAGTCCGGGAACATTGTGGCCTCGTTCAAGGACGGTGAACGAACGGCCCTCGCCTTGAAGGAACTGCCCAAGGGAGGATTGACGCTGAGTCTGACGGGAGAGGGGACAGCCTATTTCGCCTGGACCTCGGCGGGTGTCCCGCTAGAGGCGCCCAAACCGTTCAGCAAAGGCGTCGAGATCGAGAGGACCTGGTACTCCCGCGACGGAGACGTGATATTCGAGGGTGAGCCCATATCCAGGGGCGACCGAATTACAGTCGCGCTGGAGATCACGCCGGCCTCCGACCTGCGTGACCTGATCGTGGTCGACATGCTGCCCGGCGGCATGGAGATAGAGAATCCGAGGCTCACTGGAGAGGGCTCTTCTCCGGACTATCGGGGCATACGAGCGGAGATGCGCGACGACCGGCTGATTCTATTCATTGACAGGCTCTCCAAGCCGGTCGAGTACCGCTACCAGATCCGGGCTGTGTCAAAGGGCGCCTTCACTCTGCCGCCCTATTCGGCAGAGGGAATGTACGAGCCGGAAAACGCGACTCTCGGCTTCCCCGGCACAGTGGAGATCAACTGACGATGCGAGTCCCCCTCCGCCGCTCTCTGCTTGCGACATTCGTCGCTCTCGCCCTGGCGGTCGGAGGGGGCCTGTTATGGTTCTCATCCGTGAGCTTGCGGATGGAGGAGATCCTTGAATGGCCGACCTCCCCGGTCTTGACCGACAGGAACGGGGAGGTCCTGTCTGTCTTTCTGTCGTCCTCCTCCGAGTGGTCCGTGCCGATACCGCTCGAGCAGATGGGGCGTCACCTTCCGATGGTGGCGGTCGAGGTGGAGGATCGCCGATTCATGAAGCACGGAGGCGTCGACTTGGCCGCCCTTGCTAGAGCATCGTGGCAGAACCTGCGGACGGGCAAGGTCGTATCCGGTGCGTCCACGATCACGAGCCAGGTGGTCCGCCTTTCGCACCCCAGGGCGCGCACATTGGGCACGAAGCTGATCGAATTCGCAACTGCGATGAAGCTCGAAGGGCTGTTGTCCAAGGATAAGATACTGGAGTTATATCTGAACCGGGCACCGTTCGGAGGCAATATCAGGGGGGTCGAGGCGGCGGCTCGAATCTACTTCTCGAAGAGTGCAAAGGAGGTCTCGCTCGGCGAGGCGGCCCTGCTCGTGGGAATGCTCAAGGGACCGACTCTCTACAGGCCCGACAGGAACCCCGAAGCCGCACGGACGAGGCGAGACGCCATTCTCTCGTCCCTTCTCGAGCGTGGTGCGATAACGGAGGAGCAACACAGACTGGCGACAGAGGAACTGGTCCCGTCCGCCAGAGGGACCTTCCCCTCCAAGGCCTTTCACTTCTCTCTGGCCGCCTTGGGCGAGAGGAGGGAGGGAGGAGAGATCAGGACCACTCTCGACCCCGGGCTTCAGAGCCTGCTTGAGCGAACCCTCTCCGCCTCGCTGGCTTCCCTGCCGGGGGATATTACTTCGGCGGGGGTGATAATGGACAACGACACGGGCGATATCCTGGCCTACGTAGGGAACGCACGGATGAGATCGCCGTACGTACGAGACACTCACAGGGACGCAGTATGGGTGGACTGCGCCCGCCGCCCCCGTTCGCCCGGCTCGGCGCTGAAGCCCTTCGTCTACCTGGCGGCGTTCGACAGAGGGCTGCTCACCCCGTCCTCCCTGCTGTCCGACACCCCCCTCTCATTCTCGGGCCAGGCGCCACGAAATTTCGACCTCTCCTACAGGGGCCCTGTCTCGGCGAGGACGGCCCTGTCGGACTCTCTCAACGTGCCCGCCGTCAGGGTCCTGAGGATGGTCGGCCCCGAGGCGACGCTCGATCTTCTGCGAACAGCGGGCTTCTCCTTCCTGACCCGCGGTCCGTCCCACTACGGGGACTCGCTCATTCTAGGGGGATGCGAGACCAGCGTGCTGCAGATGGCCGAAGCGTACGGAGCGCTGGCATCTCTCGGAGTCAGGCGCAGTCCCCGGTTTCTCATGGACGAGCCGTCAATGAGCCAGAGGCTGGCATCCGAGGCGGCCGCGTTCATGACCGCGGACATACTGAGGGATACGGGGCGTCTTCTGCCCCTTCACGGCAAACGGATAGAACACGGCGAGGAGTGGTTCGCCTACAAGACGGGGACCTCCTACGGCTACAGGGACGCATGGACCGCCGCCTACAACCCCAAGCACACTGTGGTGATCTGGATGGGGGACCCATCGGGCAAGGCTCACCCGGAGCTGGTCGGCATCAACGCGGCAGCGCCCGCGATAGTCGAGATTCTCAGGGTCCTTCCCCTAGCCGGGTGGTACGAGAGACCGCTTCAGATAACCACACGCCCGGTCTGTTCACTCTCGGGGCAGCCTCTTTCCCCCCTATGCCCTCTGAGCAGGCAAGACTACGCTATCGAGGGAGTGTCATCCTCGGTCCCCTGCTCCATGCACGCGTACCGGGACGGCACCCCCGCCATAATCTGGCCCGCCGAGCTGGAGGATTACGCCGTGAGAAGGCCCGTCTCGGCCTTCAAAGAGGGCAAGGTATCCATCGTTTCGCCTCTCCCTGGTGCCCGGTACATCCTGACCCCGCTCGGGGGTGAGCAGAGGGCGGCTCTGAAGGCCGAGGGAGCGGAGCTTCCTGTGTACTGGTTCGTCGGCGGCGAGTTCGTCGGCAGGCAGGATGACTGGAATGCCATATTCTGGAGGCTCGAAAAGGGGGTTTACACCGTGTCCATGGTAGACGCCGCAGGTAGGACCGCCACCTCGCGCTTCACGGTGGCCTCGCCGGGGCCCGCGGGGCGCGACGAATCTGCTCCCCCGCTCCTCAGCCTCGGGGATTGAACGAGGACTCTTTTGCCAGCGACTCGAACAGCTCTCGCTCCCTGTCGCTCAACTTCTCCGGTACCGCTACCTCGAGCCTGACTATCAGATCGCCCGGCTTAGCGCCCTTCCTTCTAGGCAGCCCCTTGCCCTTCAGGCGCAGCCTCTTTCCCGCCTGGCTCCCCGCAGGAAGCCTCATCGTCACGGTGCCGTCGAGCGTCGTGACGGGGATGGACGCGCCGAGCGCCGCCTCCCAGGGGGAGATCTTCATCGAGGTGACGAGGTCGTAGCCCTCCACCGCGAACCTGGGGTGAGGTGCCACACGGATCACTATCTGCAGATCGCCTCCACGGCTCCCCTTTCCCTTCAGCTTGATCCTGGTTCCGTCCGATATGCCCTGGGGCAGGTTTACGTTCAGGGTCCTTCTTGTCCGGGTCGGATAGCCGTCCGGCCCCTGCACCACCTGCTCCATCGAGATCGTCTTTGTCCCGCCACTCAGTATGTCCTCCAGGGTCAGCTCGAGGGACATCTCCTCGTCGCTCGGCCTGGTCTGACCGCGGAAAAGATCGTCCATCGACACGCTCCGGGCACCTCCGCCGAAGCCTCCAAAGATAGTCCTGAAGAAGTCGCTGAAACCGCCTGCGTCCCCTCCGAAGTCCATGTGGACCCCTCCTCCGCCCCATCCGGGCGGAGGCGTGAAGTCCTGACCCTGCCGCCAACCGGCGCCAAGCGTGTCGTACTTCTGGCGTTTCTCAGGATCCTTTAGAACCTCGTAGGCCTCGTTTATCTCCTTGTAGCGCTCGTCCGCGCCTTTCTCCTTGTTGACGTCCGGATGGTGCTCCTTCGCAAGCTTCCTGTACGCCTTGCGAATCTCGTCCTGGGACGCCGTCCGGCTCACTCCTAAAATCTCATAGTAGTCCTTGTATGCGACGCCCATCTATGCGATCACGCCCTCCGCTTCTAATCTTAACCTTTACTGACCAATATTGTATTCTTTCTTTGGACCGTTCTCAATTCCAATAGAAAGGGTTTAATCACCGATTTGATCGGAGTACTTTCATATTCAAGCGATATCGCGATTATTCCTTGAAAGAGGCGAGCGGAGCGACTCCAAGTCCGCGCCCCTTGCGACCGCGATGACCTCGCTCATGGCTGACACGGCTATCTCCTCCGGGGTCTCCGCGCGTATCGGCAGCCCGACCGGCTGATATATCCTGTCTATGTGCCCTGCGGAAACTCCCTGCTCGAGCAGGCGCTCGCGAACCACGGCTATCTTCTTTCTTGAGCCTATCATCCCCATGTAGGCCGCGGGCTTGTCCTCCAGGATCTTGACCACGTCGGCGTCAAGCGCATGGCCCCGGGTCACGATGATGGCGTAGACGTCCTCGTGAAACGAGCCGAAACGCGAAAAAAAGTCCTCCACGGAGCAGCAGATCGTCTTTCCCCATGGAATGTTCTCCTCGTTTGCGAACTCCGGCCTCTCGTCCCACGTGGTGACGGAGAAACCCGTCATGTCGCCCAGGCGTGCTATTGCCTTGCCGACGTGCCCCGCTCCGAATACTACCAGTTCTCTCTTCCTCCCGACCACCTCGAGAAAGATTCCCATGGTACCTCCACACGCTGCACCCTCGGACGCGGCCTCCGTGTCCGTAAGGGTCTCTCGGTGCAACAGGCTCCCCGTGCCTTTTTTAAGAAGTCCCAGCGCCTTCTCTATGACCCTGTGTTCAGTTATTCCGCCACCGACGGTGCCGACTATTTTTGCGCCGGGCAGCACGATCATGGACGAACCCATGCTGCGCGGTGTAGAGC
>JAAYLU010000063.1 GCA_012521675.1 Synergistaceae bacterium
ACACGAACCTGGTAGCCGGGCAGAAGCGACTCCAGCTCCTCCTGGAGGGATAGGCGTTCGTTGTCGAAGAAGTGGTAGTGCAGGCGGTCGGTTATGAAGCCCGTTCCGGTGATGACCTTTCTCTTCTTCGAGTACATCAGGCTTCCCACGTCGACCTCGGGGTGCTCGAAGAGAAGCTCCTCGTGGACTGCCGTCTCCGGGTCGAACAGGAAGATCGCCGACTTGTCCCGGCCAAGGTTGGACGAGACGTACAGTTTTTTGTTGTCGAAGGTGAAGAGCAGGGGGGACACGCTCTCGCGGAAGTTGGTGGTGAGCAGAGTGCGGAAGGGAAGGCCCTCTTCGTCGCGGTAGAGCAGGGAGCTGTTCACCCCGTCCGTCCTCAAAGCGACGCGCAGCCTGCCCTCGTGGTCCGTCATCCATCCCTCAATGTCTCCGGGGTTCTCCTCGACCAACGTGAGGTCGCCCGTGTCCAGGTTCAGCCTGTAGACGTCGACGATCTGCGGGTCCCTGCGGTTCAGGCCGATTAGCATCTCGTCGTCCAGCTCCTCAAGAGGGTCGACTATTGTGGCACGCACGTTATCAAACGGCGTCAGATCGCGCCCTCCGGAGCCGTCGGTTGTGACGCTGTACAGGTGGTAGTTCTCGTCCCCGCCCTTGTCCTGAAGGTAGACTATTCTGTCGTTTCCCGACCACATGCACGAGAGAATGTCGCGCTCCTCAGCGGAGGTCACCCTTACAGCCGAGTCCTCTCCGATCTTCTGGACGTGGACGTTCAGCCGTCTCTCCCACGGGGCGAGGAAGAGTATCCTCGTTCCGTCGGGCGATATGCGAAATCCGCTCTTCTCCGGATTTTTGAAGAAGTGCTCGAGTGGAAGCGGTTTTTCCTCCGCTCCTGCTGGTATTGCGGCCGTGAGGCCGAGTATCACCGCCGACGCGATGAGAGGGATAAGTTTCATGGTCTTCTTAACCTCAGCTTTCTTTTGTTTACGAGAGGAGCTAATGAGCGCCGCTCTCTTTAAAAGATGCGGCGGTCCTTCTGGCACGCCAATCTTCATAGCACTCTGTTACGACGGAATCAAGAAGCTTCCGCATCGCGTCAACCCGTCACTCCGTGAAGCTTCCCAGGTGCTTCGAGAAGAACCTCTCCATTGCGCGGAAGAAGTCGAAGAGGTTCTCCTCGTTATAGAAGCCGTGCCCTTCGTTGTCCTTGACCATGTACTCGACGTCGATGCCGCGCTTCTTCAAGGCCTCGACTATCTGGTCCGACTCGGCCTTCTTCACCCGGGGGTCGTTCGCACCCTGCGCCACGAAGAGGGGTGCCCTGATATTATCCGCATGGAAGGCGGGGGAGGCGGCCATGAGGAGGTCGCGATCCTTCTCCGGGTCGCCTATCTGCTCGTACATCATCTGTCGGGCCAGCTCCCAGTGGGGTGGAAAGGATTCCAGAAATGTGAAGATGTTTGACACTCCGACGAAGTCGATGCCGCAGGCGTAGAGATCAGGCGTGAAGGCCAACCCGGCGAGGACGGCGTATCCTCCGTAGGAGGCGCCGTATATGGCGACCCTTTCGGGGTCGGCTATGCCTGAGTCGACAAGCCATCTCACTCCGTCGGAGATGTCGTCCTGCATCGCTCGCCCCCACTCCTTGAAGCTAGCCTCCCAGAAGGCACGGCCGTAGCCCGTGGAACCTCTGAAGTTCATCTGCAGCACGGCCAGCCCCCTGCTTGCCAAAAATTGCACTGTGCGGTTGAAGCCCCACACGTCGCGCTCCCACGGACCGCCGTGCGGATGGATCACCACGGGCAGGTTAGTCCCGTCCGATCCCGGAGGCAGTGTGAGATAGCCGTGGATGAGGAGGCCGTCGCGAGTCCTGTAGGATATCGGCTTCATCGGCACCATCCTCTCCTCCGGGAGCCACGGAGTCATGTCCTCAAGTTTTTTCAGCTCCCTGTTCGCTATGTCGTAGAAGTAGTACGCTCCGTCAGTCCTGTCGCTGTTCGCTAACAGAAAGGCCTTATCCTCGTCCCTGTTCATTGAAACTACACGCACTTCGTAACCTGGGAGAAGCGATTCCAACTCCTCCTGGAGAGCTCTGCGTTCGTCGTCGAAGAAGTGGTAGTGCAGGCGGTCGGTTATGAATTCGGCTCCTATGATCACCTTTCTCTTGCCGGAGTGCATCAGATCTTTAACGTCCACCTCGGGGTGCTCGAAGAGAAGCTCCTCGTGGACGGCTGTCTCCGGGTCGAACAGAAAGATTGCCGATTTGTCCCGGCCAAGGTTGGACGAGACGTACAGCTTTTTGTTGTCGAAGGTGAAGAGAAGGGGCAACACCCTCTCGCGGAAGTTGGTGGTGAGCAGCGTGCGGAAGGGAAGACCTTCGTCGTCTCGGTAGAGCAGGGAGAAATTCACCCCTTCAAGCGTTAAGGCGACGCGCAGCCTGCCCTCGTGGTCCGTCATCCATTCGACTATGTTGCCTGGGTTCTCCTCGACCAGCGTTATGTCGCCCGTGTCCAGGTTCAGCCTGTAGACGTCGACGATCCGCAGGTCCCTTCGGTTCAGGCCGATGAGCATCTCGTCGTCCATGTCCTCAAGGGGGTCGACTATGCTGGCACACACGTTCTCGAACGGCGTCAGATCGCGCTCCCCCGAGCCGTCGGCTTTGACGCTGTACAGGTGTTCGTTCTCGTCCCCGCCCTTGTCCTGAAGGTAGACTATCCTGTCGTTTCCAGACCACTGGCACTTGCGAATGTCGCGCTCCGTGGCGGAGGTCACCCTTACCGCCGAGTCCTCTCCGATCGTCTGGACGTGGACGTTCAGCCTTCTCTCCCAAGGGGCGAGGAAGAGTATCCTCGTACCGTCGGGCGAGATGCGAAATCCGCTCTTCTCAGGTTTTCTGAAGAAACTCTCAAGGGGAAGCGGCTTTTCGTCCGCTCCAGCAACCATTGGGGCCGTGAGGCCCAGTATCACCGCCGATGCGATAATCTGGAAAAATTTCACTGCCTTCACCTCGGCTTCCTTCGATTATAGGGAGGAGTCAATTAACGCCCCTCTCTTCGATTGGTAACAAGAATGCTAGCAGAGGGAGTGGCTTTTTACAATGAGGTGAAAGTAGGGATAGGAGGGCGGCCCGCACGGCCCGGCGTCGCTCGTGATAGAATATCGTCCCGGATAACCAGCCTGGCGGGCATCAATGCCCCAGCCGTTTACACAATAAAGGAGAAGTGAGATGTCCGAGATAATTCTTGAGACCGGATTCGACGAGGAGCTGAAGAACAGCTACCTGTCTTACGCTATGTCCGTTATAACCGAGCGAGCCCTTCCCGATGCGCGGGACGGCCTGAAGCCGGTTCAGCGACGCATACTTCACGCAATGAAGGAGCTCGCTCTGTCGCCCTCGGGGGCGCATAAGAAGTCGGCCAGGGTGGTGGGAGAGACTATGGGTAAGTACCACCCCCACGGAGATTCTTCGATTTACGAGGCTATGGCCCGCATGGCCCAACCCTTCTCGCTGCGCGTGCCCCTGGTGGACGGGCAGGGCAATTTCGGTTCCCTGGACGGTGACTCGCCGGCAGCGATGCGCTACACGGAGGTGCGACTGGCGGCGGAGGGGGAGATGATGCACGCGGACGTGGACGAGGAGACGGTGGATTTCGTGCCGAACTTCGACGAGTCGCTGGAGGAGCCGTCCGTGCTCCCCGCCGTACTCCCCAATCTGCTGATAAACGGGACCTCCGGCATCGCCGTCGGTATGGCGACGAATATCCCGCCTCATAACCCGGTGGAGACGCTATCGCTGCTGTCGGAGTACCTCGGGGAGGGCTGCATGTGGAGCGCGGCGGAGGTTGCGTCGCGGATGCCCGGGCCTGACTTCCCGACCGGCGGGGAGATCGTGGGTAGGAACGGAGTGCGCGAGATGTACGAGACAGGCAGGGGGAAGTTCACCCTGCGCGGAAAGACCCACATAGAGGAGACGAAGAATCGGAACCTGGTGGTTATCACAGAGATACCGTACGGTGCCACGAAGTCACGAATTGTCAAGCAGATAGCGGACAGGCTTGACGAAAGAGGGGTGGACGGAGTGGTGGCCGTCCGTGACGAGTCAGACCGCTCGGGGGATCGCGTGGTGGTCGAGCTCCACAGGAGGGTGGACGCGGAGGCGGTGCGGGCGCTCCTGCTCTCTTCCACTCAGCTCTCCGGGACCTTCGGGGGCAACATGCTCGCCCTCGTGGGCGGAGCCCCCGCGACCATGAGCCTGAAGGACGTATTCGACTGCTTCATCGGGCACAGGCGCGAGGTCGTGCGCCGCCGCACGGAGTATCGGCTGAACCGCGCCGAGGCCAGGCTCCACATAGTGGAGGGGCTGCTGAAGGCGCTGGATCTGCTCGACGAGATAATATCGTTGATACGCTCGTCGAAGACGACCGCCGAGGCGAGGGCAGGGCTGGTGGAGAGGCTGGGTTTCTCCATCCTCCAGGCGGGCGCCATCTTGGACATGAGGCTGGGCAAGCTCGTGGGGCTTGAGCGCGAGGCCCTGGCCAGGGAGGAGAAGCAGCTGAGAAAATCCATAGCGGAGTACCGCGCCATTCTGGGCTCGGAGAAAAAACTCGACTCGGTGGTGTTGCGAGAGTTCGACGGGCTTGCCGCTCACTTCGCCAAGGGCCCTCTCGCTGCGAGGCGCACCGCGATACTGGACGAAGAGCCGGAAGCCAAGCGCGGGAAGGACTCGCCGGGGCAGGTGCGCCTGTCCTTCGAACAGCCGGGACCGTGCGTCGTCTCCATCGACGGCGAGGGTTACATCCGCAAGCGCGATGTGAGGCGCAGGCCCAGGGACGAGGAGGGGAGCGCGTTTATCACCGAGGGGCTGGTCTTCGCCATCGGGGACGACGGGCGCTTCTATTCCCGTGAGCGAGCGGGCATCCCGGACGCCTCGACCAGGAAGCTAGTGTCCGCTACGGAGTTCTTCGGCGCGGACGAGGGAACGTCTCTTGCGCTGATCTCCCCTGACATGCACGATTCGGCTCTGTTCGTCTTCGCGGATGGCTCGTTGAAGCGCACCTCTCTCGACGCCATGAGGGGGGAGACATCCAGGAGGAACACGTCGAGGTACGTCGTCGCCATGAAGGACGGAGAGAGGCTGTTCGCCGCTGTTCCGCTGAGGGAGGAGGTCGTGCTGGACGCAGTGCTGCTCTCGAAGCTCGGCAGGGCGATACGAATTCCCGCGGGCAATGTCCCGCTCAAGGGTATTTCATCAAGGGGAGTTTCGGGCATGGCACTGGAGGAGGACGACTCGCTCGCCGCTGCCCTGGTGATCCCCGGCGCCGATGCCGCCCCGGAGGACCTCCACGCCGTGGTGCGAGCCTCCAACGGTCTCTTCTTCCGCTTCCAGCTGGGTTCGCTCAGGACATCCAGGCGAGGCGGCAAGGGGCTGTACGTCCACAGGGGGGAGAGACCGTCTTTCGGAGAGGTGGTTCAGGCCGCGGCCCTGTCGCCGGGCGACGGCCTTGTTGCGGACGACGGGTCGATCCTGCCGATGGAGGATGTTGGACTCAGAAAGACGGGCGAGCACACCCTGGTCTCCATGACGAAGCTGGACGGGGTAGGCGAGCTGCGTCCCGAGCGAGGCAGAAACGGAGGTAACGGGGCATGAGCGGTGCTAAGTACGACGGCAGTTCCATAAAGGTCCTCGAGGGGCTGTCCGCGGTAAGGCTCAGGCCCGCCATGTACATCGGCGACACCGGGCAGAGGGGGCTGCACCACCTCGTATGGGAGCTCGTGGACAACTCAGTGGACGAGGCCCTCGCAGGTCACTGCTCGCAGATCACCGTCCACCTGTCGCCCGACGGTGCGGCGACCGTCTCCGACGACGGAAGAGGGATGCCGGTCGACCCCCACCCTCAGAAGAAGCTCCCGACCTGCCAGGTTATAATGACGACCCTTCACGCGGGGGGAAAGTTCGGAGGCGGGGCCTACACAGTGTCGGGAGGGCTGCACGGGGTGGGAGCGTCGGTTGTCAACGCTCTTTCCGAGTCTCTCCGGCTGACGATTCGCAGGGATGGACGGGAGTACTCCATGGAGTTCGCTCGTGGGGAGGTCGCGGCGGAGCTCTCCTCGAAGCCCGCCCCGGGTGACGGTACGGGCACGACTGTGCGCTTCGTCCCCGATCCGCAGATCTTCAAGGCGGGGACGACGTTCGATCCGAAGCTTGTCGAACGCAGGCTGCGCGAGATATCCTACCTCGTTCCCGGGCTGTCGCTGACCCTCGAGACAATTAACCCTGAAGGGGAGGTCGTGCGCGAGACCTTCGTGAACAGGGACGGGATAGAGGCGATGGTCGAAAGGCTGGCCAGGAACACGAAGCCGCTCTACGAGGGGACGCCGTCCTTCTCCGGCAGGAGTGGGGACACGGACGTCTCCTTCGCGTTCAAGTACGTGGACGACTACACCGAGAGGGTCTTCTCCTTCGCCAACCTGATACCGACCGCCGAGGGAGGCACGCACGTGGCGGGCCTACGAGCGGCGCTCACGAGGGCGGTCAACGAGTCCGCGAAGAACGAGAGGCTGCTGAAGGCGGGGGACGACAACATCCAGGGGGATGACCTGCGCGAAGGATTGCTATGCGTGCTCTCCGTCAAGCTGCCAAATCCCCAGTTCGAGGGGCAGACGAAGGGAAAGCTCGGCAACGGCGAGACTATGGGTGCCGTGGGAACGTTTGTCTACGAGAGTCTGGCCGGCTTCTTCGTGAACGAGGGCGGAAAGGTCCTGCGTATCATAGTGGAGAAGGCGCAGGCCACCCGCAGGGGGAGGGAAGCCGCCAAGCGGGCCAGGGAGCTGGTGCGCGGACGGTCGGGCGGAATAAAGGATACTGCTCTGCCGGGGAAACTGGCCGACTGTATCTCCAGGAAGACCGAGGAGGCGGAGCTGTTCATAGTGGAGGGC
>JAAYLU010000064.1 GCA_012521675.1 Synergistaceae bacterium
AGTGGGTATAGATTGAATCGAAACAATGTGACACATGGTTTTCCGGGGTGTATCATTGAGTCGCATCGACTTACACCGCGAGCATGGAGGCGCTGGAATAATGATCATGGGACCGCGCGATTCCCTCAACGGAGAAAGATATCGTCTCTTTCAGGAAGCTCTGGAGATCACACCCCCTGGTTCGTGAAAGAGGTCCGCCTGAACCGGGACCGGGGAAGGCTCGACATCATCCTGGACTTCTCGAAAGGATCGCGCTTCAAGTGTCCCGAGTGCGGCTGCGAGTACACTGCCTACGACACAAGGCTGCGGGAGTGGAGGCATCTGGACTTCTTCCAGCACGCCACGCACATCTTCGCCCCTCTGCCTCGCATCGAGTGCCTGCGGAGTCCGCACCGTGGAAGTCCCTTAGCCATGGTCGAGGGTTACAACAGCGTCCCTCGTGCCGGGAGGGCGATGGCGAGGGGATTTCGCACGGTGGGTAACGTTATCTTGAAGAGCTTTTTAATGGCGGGGAAACTGGATTTCGACTTCCCAAGGAATATTTGGAATCCCTTGTGACCCACTGGATCTAAGAAGGCTCCATAAAAACTCAGTCCGGAGAAGGGGGCGAAATAAGAGTGGATAGAATAAACCAGCCCATTACGGGAATATGTTCCTTCGCAAAATATCCCATAGTGGAGGATTACGGAAGCATCGACGCCGACATCGCCGTGATCGGGGTTCCTTACGATACAGGGGTGGGATTCCTGCCAGGGGCGCGGCTCGGACCCAGAAGGATAAGGGAGGTTTCAACCCAGTACGCCAGGGGCGAGGCGGGATTCTTTGACCCCGACGTCGGTGAACAGCTCCTGGCAGCACCCGTAAAAATCGTAGACTGCGGCGACGCAGACGTCCTTCACGGAGATGTGCAATACTCATTTTCCAAAATAGAGCATGCCGTCGGAAGGATCCTCGAAAAAGGGGCCGTACCGGCGATCATGGGAGGAGACCACTCCATAACCATACCTGCGGGCAGGGCCCTCGGGGCCATCGGCAAAAAAATAACCGTGATACAGTTTGATGCTCACCTTGATTGGACCGGAAACGTGGGACCCCAGCGGTATGGAAACGGAAGCCCCATGAGGAGGCTGTCGGAGATGGACCACATCGGCGGAATGGCCCAGATTGGTCTTCGGGGAATAGGTTCCAGCCGCAGGGAGGATTTTGAGGACGCGAAATCCTGGGGCAGCGTGCTTATAACCTCAAGAGAGGCCCGCGGGATCGGTCCCGAGGGAGTGCTGGCCAGAATCCCGAAATCGGACTACTACTACGTGACCATAGACATCGACGGCTACGACATGTCCATAGCCCCCGGCACCGGCTCACCGTCACCGGGTGGCATGTACTATGATGAGGTTAACGACATGCTTGCGGGAATATGCCGGATGGGGAAGGTGGTCGGTTTCGACCTGGTGGAGGTGGCGCCCCAGTACGACCCCGCAGGAATAACAAGCCGCCTCGCCGCCATGACCATGCTCAATATGATGGCGCAAATCATGAAAAACAGAAGTTGACCAAGAGGCGCTTGGAGAACTTCCGTTTTGCGAGAGAAACATGCCCCGGGGCAAACCTCTTCCGCCGAGTTGAGAGCGAGATCCCTCGCCTTCGCCTCGGGATGACAGAAATAACCTGGTTTGTCAGGGACGACAGGCCCTTTTGTCATCCGAAGGGCGGGATCGGCCCGAGGCATCTGGGATCAAACCCGGATTCCTCTCTGTTTTGCCAGGAATTGCAACCGACCTACTCCCACTCGATCGTCGCGGGAGGCTTTCCTGTTATGTCGTAGACCACCCTGTTGACGCCTGGGACCTCGGCGCATATCCTGTGCGACGTCCTGTCGAGCACGTCCCATGGTATGCGCACCCAGTCGGCGCTCATCCCGTCCTGCGACTCGACCGCGCGCAGAGCGACGGTCTCGGAGTAGGTGCGGGCGCCATCCGTCATGCCGACCG
Source organism: Synergistaceae bacterium (assembly GCA_012521675.1). Classification (NCBI taxonomy): domain Bacteria; kingdom Thermotogati; phylum Synergistota; class Synergistia; order Synergistales; family Synergistaceae; species Synergistaceae bacterium. The sequence continues at coordinate 1,992 of JAAYLU010000064.1, forward strand.
ACCTCACCGGCAGGAGGGCGGCGAACGACTGCCACACTATGTCGCTTCCCTGCCACTCCGCCAGCTCCTCGTGGAAGATGGCGTCAGCCCTGCGCAGGGCGTCCAGCCTCTCGACCGTGATCTCCCCGAGGCAGCGTACCGCCAGGCCAGGGCCGGGGAAGGGCTGACGGGCGACCATCTCCTCCGGTATCCCCAGCAGTCGGCCCACGGTTCGCACCTCGTCCTTGAACAGGTCGCGCAGCGGCTC
>JAAYLU010000065.1 GCA_012521675.1 Synergistaceae bacterium
CTTGCCGTGCTCGGCTATGGCTTTCTCGAGCTTGGCTATGTCCACGTTGCCCTTGAAGGGGTGCTGGTTCGTGCGGTCGAACGCCTCGTCTATCACGCAGTCCACCGAGGACGCATTCACGTTGAAGATGTGACCGCGGGTGGTGTCGAAGGGCATGTTGAACGGTATCACGTCCCCCTCCTTCACCAGCGAGCCGAAGACGACGTTCTCCGCGGCGCGACCCTGGTGCACGGGAATCGTGAAGTCGAAGCCGAGGACCTCCTTGACGGCCTTCTTGAGGTTGTAGTAGCTGTCCGCTCCCGCATAAGCCTCGTCGCCCATCATCATGGCCGCCCACTGCTGCTTGCTCATCGCCCCCGTCCCCGAATCGGTGAGAAGATCGATGTAGACGTCGGCGCCCCTGAGGCCGAACATGTTGTACCTAGCCCTCTCCAGGGCCCTCTCTCGCTCCTCCCTGTCAGGGATGCTGACTGGCTCCACCATCTTGATGCGGAAGGGCTCCGGTGGGACCTTCGAAACTCTTGTGCCGCGGATGCTTCCTGCCATGAGAACGCTCCTCCTTTTGATTTGAAGATGAAGCGAATACCTTGACCATGATTTTACACTTTCCAGTGCAAGAATGCAAAATAATCCTCAAAAGAAATGCGAAATAATTATTAGGGGATTCCCTGCGGCCTGCCCTCGGACGACGTCATAATTAGCGGAAAAATGCCGTGTTTGGTGTATAATGAGCGATATTTTTGGAGTCTCAGGAGGTCCGAATGAGATTAGTGCTTTACAATATCAGGTACGGGACCGGGTCCGGCGTGGGCTATCACTTCCCCTTTCCCTACTCTGGCTGCCTTAGAAGGACTGAGGAACGTTATTTCCAAATATCGGAGTACCTGTCGAACCTGAACCCCGACCTTGTCGGCCTGGTGGAGGTCGACGAGGGCTCCTACAGGCAGAACGGCCGCAGCCAGGCGGACTCGTTGGCGTCTCTTATCGGGGGGGAATCGGTCTTTGCCTGCAAGTACGACTCAGGCTCGATAGTATCGAGGGTGCCCCTGCTTAAGTCGCAGGGCAACGCGGTGGTAACGAAGCTGCCAGTGGTGAACAAGAGTGAGCACATGCTGAGCAAGGGCGTAAAGAAAACCCTGCTGGAGGTGGAGTTCGAGGATTTCGCTCTCTTCCTGGCGCACCTCCCGCTGGGGTACACGGCCCGCAAGGTTCAGCTGGAGGAAATAGCCGCACGCTGCATCGATTCAAAAAAACCCGTGATCTTCGCCGGGGACTGCAACACGTACCGTGGAGAGAGCGAGCTTCGTCCATTTTTCCAGATGACGGGCTTTAAAAACGCGAATTACACCAACAGGCCGACCTTCCCAAGCAGCGTCCCGACGCTGGCGCTTGACTTCGTCCTGTACGACCCGAGAATAAGGATGAAGGCGTTCGACGTGCCGTACGTGCGCCTGTCGGATCATCTTCCGCTCGTTTACGACTTTATCGTAGCCTGAGAGGGGGAAAAGGGGTGACGGCTCTGATGCTTCTTTACACGGCCTACGACATCTCCTCCATCGTGATTCGCCTGGTGATGCTCTGCTACATACCCCAGAAGCACACTCCGTCCGCGGCCACGGCGTGGCTGCTGGCCGTGTACTTCTGGCCGTGGCCCGGTTTTCTGCTCTACTCGTTCTTCGGCTCCGCCACTCTGCCGGAGAAGAGGACGGAGCGGCACGAGAAGATGCTTCTCGGCCTCGAGGAGGGCAGGAGATCCTTCCGATGCCTGTTCGACGACGAGGCCCACTGGCTGCCGGAGGACCTGGTACGGTTCGGGGCGCTGGGCAGGAAGCTCGGCGACATGTGCGTCACCAGGGGCAACGAGTTCCTGCTGATCGAGGACGAGAAGGAGTTCATCCGATCCCTGTCCGCCGACATCGACGGGGCGAAGGAGACGGTTCACCTGCTCTTCTACATATTCGCGCGAGACCGGATGACCGAGCCCCTCTTCCGCTCCATCGAGGCGGCCGTCGCGAGAGGGGTCAAGTGCCGTGTGCTGGTGGATGCCCTGGGTGCCAAGTCCTTCCTCAAACGCGACGCGAAGGCCCTGAGGGAGAGAGGCGTGCGGGTAGAGAAGGCCCTGCCCCCCAAGCTCTTTCGCAGGACTCCGACCACCGCCCGCTACGACCTTCGCAACCACCGCAAGATCGCGGTCATAGACGGCTGCGTCGGCTACACCGGCTCTCACAACGTGATAGAGCCGTCCTACGGCGGAAAGGCGGGAGGGCTCGAGTGGAAGGACCTGACCCTGTGTCTCAGGGGGCCGGTCGTGCTTCAGCTCCAGGGGGTCTTCCTCGAGGACTGGTTCGTGGAGACGGGGGAGCTGCTCGAGACCTCGGAGGCCTTCCCCGTCCCGGAGCTGACGGGTGACGCGGTGGTCCAGACGGTGCCCAGCGGTCCCTCCTACCCGTGGCAGAACTACCAGAGGCTTGTCGTCTCCGCGCTTCACGGCGCAAGGAAGTGGGTCGTGATAACCACCCCCTACCTGATACCGGACGACGAGCTGCTGCACGCGCTGGAGACGGCGGTCCTCGGCGGCGTCCGGGTACAGCTGGTGATCCCGGAGAAGAGCGACCAGTTCCTCGTCGGCAACGCGGCGAAGGCGTACTACGGCGCGCTGCTCGACTCGGGGGTGGAGATCTATCTCTTCTCCGAGGGGATCCTGCACTCCAAGACGATGACCGTCGACCACGACCTGGCCTTCCTCGGGACGAGCAACTTCGACATCCGCTCCTTCGCGCTGAACTTCGAGCTCAACCTTGTGCTGTACGGTAGGGGGGAGACGGAGGCCGTGAGGAAGGCGCAGCATGCATATATCGCCTCTTCGCGCCGACTGACACGGGAGGAGTGGGGCGAGCGCCCGACGGTCGTGCGAGTCATACACGGAATAACAAAGCTGTTCAGCCCCCTGCTGTAGGTCGGGCGCAGGGGGCTGTTTCAATGTTTCTTTTTTCCACCCGACGCCTATGGAGGTGTTCAAGATGCAAACCGGCATGATGCCGATGTTGCTTGAGAGAGTCCAGGATGTCTTTCACCCTGTCGAGGCCAGAGGGGGATCGCCGGTCGCGGCAATGGCGGGGCGGCTGCCTTACGTGAAGGAGCTGAGCGGGCACCCGAGGTTCTGCGGCTCCGTGATGGGGGTGGATGTGCTATGGGACTTCGACGTCCTTGAAAAACAGGGAATGAAGCCGTGCGACCCGGACTACACCGCGGAGTACCTGCTGGCGGGCAGGAAGGTCAGGGTCCTTGGACGACATCACCGCTACCTCGACTACCCGGTGAACGTCTTTCTCAACGTCTGCATGGTGTACGAGGGGATCCTGGAGATAGTCGACTTTTGCATCAACCTGCTGGCCCAGGTTGCGCCGGTCAACTGGTCCGCGTTTCACCTGCCGCGGGAGATGCACTTCACCCCGCTCGGCGGCAAGGACTCCTACCATTTCGACAGGGAGGCCGGGCGCATTATGCTGAACATGCCGACCGCGACCTACAAAAAACTGCCTATCGCGATAACAAGCGGCTCCGGGGCGGTCGGCAGGGTGACCTTCGACCTTGTTCCCGGCGAGACGTTCTTCCAGGGGTAAGGGGGCGGACATGAAGAAGATAGTCTACATCGACTACGAGAACATGCCGGGGGTCAATATCGAGGACGTGGAGGAGACCAAGTTTCTGATCTTCATAGGGCAGAACCAGAAGAAGCTGCCCACCGAGACTATAGTCAAGATGCAGCCGCTTGGGGAGCGCGTCGAGTGGATCACAATAAGCGGCTCGGGCAGGAACGCACTGGACTTCCACATAGCCTACTACCTGGCCAAGTACAACGTCTACAGCGGCGCCACTCACTACATCCTATCGAAGGACGCCGGGTACGACCCGCTGGTGAAGCACGTCGCCAGGTTTGGACAGAAAGTCAAGCGGATCATCACGCCGGAGGAGATAAAGGAGAAGGCGGTCCTGGCGCCCGAGCTCGCGCAGAAGTACGCCAAGGCGATCGAGATACTGAAGAAGCAGGACAAGATCCGACGCCCCAAGACCAGGAAGACGCTCTCCTCCAGCATCGAGACTCTTTTTTCGAGCCAGGTGTCGAAGGAGGACACGGATCTGATAGTTGAGCACATGTTCAGGGAGCGCTTCATCGAGGAGAAGAACAAGCGCATCGCCTACATGGACTGACCGTCATCCTCTCGTTGTCCTCGAAGCGAGCCCTTCGGCATGGAGGCGAGCAGTATCGCCGCTACGATCATGAGGCTTCCCGTCACCTCTCGTGCGGTGGGCATCTCGTTGCTCATAAGCGCCGCCAGGATGATGCCCGTGGGTATCTCTATCGTGCAGATGTGGCTTGACGTCGCCGCAGAGATGTACTTCAGCGACACGCAGTAGGCGCCGTAGGCCAGGATGCTCCCGAAGAAGGTTATGATCAGTATCATCCCCAGGTCGTGAGCCCCCAGGGCGGGGATGTCGCCCCATCCGGCCGAGAGGTGTTTTATCGTCGCCATTATCAGCCAACCGAGTAGGTGGGAGTAAAAAAGCAGCTTCGCGGCCGGCATTTTCTCGCGCGAGATCATCACCCGTCCGGCGATGAACTGCCCTGAAAGCCCGACCACCGCCATCGCTCCCCAGAGTATGCCGGGAAGCGAGAAGCTCTCCCCCGGCTCGCCCTTCGAGAAAACCCCCGTCCATACGCCCGCGATCACCAGCGCCGCCGCCACGTACTGGAGCGGTGTCGGGCGCTCCTTCGTGATCCACAGGTCGCCCAACAGGGTCACGAGCGGGAAGGTGTAGTGGATTATCAAAGCCTGCGGAACCGTGAGGTACTCCAGGGAGTACATGAAGCAGGCGCCGGTCATTGGGATGGCGAAGATGGAGTAGATCGCCAGCGAGATGCCCTCCTTGGGCGTCAGCCGGAGTGCCCTGCGATCCGTCAGGAGAATCCACAGGAGCATGAAAATCGCCACGAAAAATGCACGCAGAACTACGGTGGTGGTCATATCTACGCCCCTGAGGGCGAGTATCCGACCGACGGGGCTCACCACTCCCCAAGAGACGCCGGTTACCAACGCGGCCATGACGCCCGCCCAGTGCATGGACATACTGTTCAATCCCTTCTGAAATGAAGTAATGAGCCGACTATTCCAGGCATGCTCGAATAAGGGCTATCTGAGTGACCACGTGCTCTGCGGTCTTCGCGATGGCCTGGTAGTCGCCCTCGACTCCCGCCGGCTTGAGGAGTCCCGCTCCTCCCCCCACGGCGAAGGCGCCCGCTTGGAACCAGTCATCCAAGTTGACCGGTGCGACCCCGCCCAGGGGCATGACCCTGGCTTTCGGCAGGGCGGTGCGGGCGGCCCTGATGAACTTGGGGCCCAGAACGTCTCCCGGAAAGGCCCTCGTCAGATCCACGCCCCATTCCATGGCCTTTGCTATCTCCGATATTGTGCCGACTCCTGGTATGTAGGCCGTGCCGAAGCTGTTGCACATCCTCGCGACGTCCTCGTCGAAGAAGAACGAGCCGATAAAGTCTACCCCCGCGTCGATGCACCGTCTCGCGGTGGAGGCATCGGAAACCGCCCCTGCGCCCAGGGTCAATCCCTTGCATCGTCCTCGCTCGACCACCTCGTACATGATCTCGAAGACATACGGGCACGAGGTCGAAAACTCGAGCACGTCGATTCCTCCCTCGAAGACGGCCTCGGCTGTGGACACCCCGTCGTCCATGTCCCTGGCGCTTATTATCCCGACCACTCCGAGGTCGGACAGTCGCTGGAGCACTTCATGCTTTTGAACGTTCATTTTCCGCATCCTCCCGGCATGATCTTCCTGAAATGATGGCAGAAGGCCGTTCCCTCCGATGGAGACGGCGGCGTCAAAGGAGGTTTCTCATTCGAGCCAGCGCACAATCTCCTCCAGCATCGTTCGGTGCAACATCTTTGTAACCGATCCCGGTTTTCCGTTCCCAATGACCTGGTCGCCGATCCTGACCACGGGGACCACTTCCTTCACCGAGCCGGTGATGAAGGCCTCATCGGCGTCTGTCAACTCGGAGAGGAGAGGGCACCTCTCCTCGATCTCCATCCCCTTTTCCGAGGCGAGCTGCAGAATAATAGCCCTCATGGTTCCCTTGAGGACGCGGGAGAGAGGAGCGGTGATCAGCTTGCCCCCGGAGTAAAGGAAAAACGAGCTGTGTGCGGCCTCCGTTATCTCCCCGTCGGGGCAGTAGAGTACCTCGAACGCGTCCTCGTGCTTGGCGAAGCCGGAGTAGGATAACATGTAGTCGATGCTCTTGATGCCCGGTATGTGGCGCCCTCCGTCCACGGGGCAGAGCAGCACTCCGTTGGAGTATACCTCCGGCGCCGGCTTCTGGACCTTCTCGAACAGTATGAAGAGCCGCGCCGCCGGGAAAGTCCCGGATATGGAGATGTCCCCTCCGGTGATGTAGGGTCGGACCAGGCAATCCTCTGTCATCCTCGATATCCCCTCTCGTATGACCTCTTTTATCTCCTCGATGGAGAGGGGAAGCGTCATGGAGGCGCTGTCGGACGAGTTTGCCAGGCGCTCCAGGTGAGGGGTCAGCATCAGTGGACGCCTTCTAAAGGTACTGATCGACTCGAAGACTCCGACCCCGCGCAGTATGATGTAATCGGTGACGGGGAGTGTCGCCCTCTCCTTCGGCATGAACTCGCCGTCCATATAGCACAATGACATAAAGTCTCACCTCGAAAATTCGGTCTTGGAACCTTTGCAGTATAAGGGTATTATAGATAAAATGCACGGCTTTTGTCCGCGAAATACTCGTAAGGGAGACCAATTATGCCCAAGTCGACTCTACTGCGCCCGGCCGGCCGGGTTGCAATTTCGTTGCTCCTCCTGCTTTTCACGTGCGGTGGAGCGCTGGCAAAGAACAGCGGTTACCGGGTGATGATGATAAATTCCTATCACTCCACCGACTCGTGGACGGCGGAGACCATCGAAGGGATCAGGCAGACTCTCCTGTCCGAGGGCGCCGAGCTCGACTTGCAGATGGAGTTCTTGGATTCCAAGCACGACAGCTCGGCCGAGTCCATAAAGGCCTTCCGCGACTACGTCATCAGGAAATATTCGGGCAGGCAGCTGGACCTGATAGTTTGCACCGGCGACGAGGCGCTGAGTTTCGTCAAAAGCATCCAGCCGAGGTTCTTCCCCGATGTGCCGGCGGTCTTTTGCGGGGTGATGGTGGACGATATGTACGACCCTCGGGCCAGCCCCATGATGACTGGAATTTTCGAGGGTCTGGATATTCGCGGGACGGCTGAGCTGGCCCTCAAGCTCTTCCCGCGCACACAAAACCTGGCGCTCGTGAGCGACATGTCCGACGCCGGGATGGGCGTGGTGAGCCGCGCGAGAAGGGAGCTCTTCGGCCTGAGGGATAACTTGAACATAATCGATCTGTTCGGCCTCACGAAATCGCAGCTTCAGGACAGCCTCTCGGCCCTTCCCCCCGCGACCGTCATCCTCATGCTCGTGTATTTCGGGGACGGCAGGGGCAACTACTTCTCCCCCCGCCAGAGCTCCGCCATCGTGAGGGACTCGTGTTCCTACCCGCTGTTCAGCCTCTGGAGCATTTTTCCAGACGAGGGCGCCCTGGGGGGAAGCGTTCTTCGGGCGGGTATGCACGGCGAGAAAGCCGGCCAGATCGGGCTGAGGCTTCTCCACGGCGAGCCGCCCGCGGACATCCCCGCGCTGACAGACAGGGATTTCATCTCCGTGCTCAACCACGACGAGCTCTTCCGTTTTGGACTGTCGGCGAGCGCTCTTCCCGAGGGAGCGATAGTGGTTCACGAGCCTCCTCCCTCGTTTGTGCTGAATTGGCGGCTTGTCCTCGTCAACGCGGCCGTGATAGCGGCATGCGTTCTGTACATCTCCCTGCTGCTCTTCAACGAGCGCCGCCGGAGGAGGGCCGCCCGGTCTCTGACCCTTCGGAAATCCATGTGGGAAGGGCTGTTCGGCAACGCCCCCGAGGCGTTCGTAGTGATCGACGACAAGAACGTGGTCCACAACGTAAACAAAGCGTTCACCAGGCTGTTCGGCTACTCCAGGGAAGAGTCTATCGGAAGGGACGTGGACGACTTGGTCGCGGCGAACTCCGGCATCAGGCCCGAGGCCGTAGAGGTGACGAACAGGCTGAAACGGGGCGAGGCCGTCCACGAGGAGAGCGTCCGCACCGGCAAGCATGGAAAACGCGTCGAAGTAAGCATCCAGGGGTCGTTGTTCCCCTGGCCCGACGGCGGTGCCTATGGTTACGCGATATACACCGACATCTCAGGACGAGTCAGGGACGAACAGGCGATGGAGCACCACATAATCTCGGAGTCCGCCGTAGCGGCTGCATCCCGTACTCTGCTGTCCGGCAGCTCCTTCGGAGGGATCCCCCGGACCCTAGAGGAGATGGCAATTCTAGCAGGAGCGGACAATGGGTTCTTCGTCGAGTTTGACCCCTCCGGCATGATAGAGCGAGAGGCGCTCTTCTACGAGGACAAGGCCTCCTGGAGTTCGTCTCCGCATGTGTCCGACATCCTCTCCACAGAGGGGGTAGACGAGATCAACCGACGCCTGGAGGAGAAAGGACGCCTTCTCTTGGACGCTAGAAGGGAGCTGCCCCTTGAAAACGCCGCCCGCGCGAGGGAGCTGCTCCGTCGTTTCGGGAGCCCTCTCCTGATCATGCCGGTCTTCTCCGGCGAATCCGCCCGGGGGTGGGTAGGGCTGCGCATGCTGCAGGACTCGCTGCCCTCCTCGATCGACTCCGCACTCACGGTCTTTTGCGATCTTATGGGAAGCGTCATCCAGCAGGAGAGGCGGCGCGCATCGGCGACGGAGAACGCGAGGATCCTCGAGGGTACGTCCCACGGGATGGTCGAGATCCTCGGGCGAACCCTGGCTATGAAGGACCCCTACACGGTAGGGCACCAATTCGAGGTGGCCAGGCTCGCTCGTGCGATGGCTATTCGCGGGGGATTCGACGAGGATTTCGTCGAGAAGGTCTACTACGCCGGCCTTGTGCACGACCTCGGAAAGATCGTCGTCCCGTCGTCGATCCTCTCAAAGCCGGGGCGACTCAACGACGTGGAGTTCGCCATAATAAAAGAGCACGCGTTTCACGGATGGGAAATACTCTCATCGGCGGAGTTTCCCTGGCCCCTGGCGGAGATCGTGTTCCAGCATCACGAACGGCTCGACGGCTCCGGCTACCCCAATAGGCTGAAGGGCTCCGACATCATGGCGGAGGCGCGCCTGATCGCAGTCGCGGACGTCGTGGAGGCGATGACCTCTCACAGGCCCTATCGCCCCGGGCTTGGAATCGAGGCGGCGTTGGACGAGGTACGCTCCGGAAGCGGCAAACTGTTCGACCCGCTCGCCGTCGAGCTGTGCCTCGCGGTGATGGAGGACGGGTTCCTCTTCGACGAGAAAAACTACGAGCTGGCCCTTCCCTGACCCTTTGTGCGTTTTGCGCACGTAATGTATAATGAGTTCTGTCAATAGGTGTTGAATCTGAAAACAGTGACACACCGAAGCGGCTGATGCGAAAGGAGAGGGTTCGTATGTCGTTGCACGTGCTCGCAATCAATCCCGGCTCGACGAGCACCAAGATCGCATGGTTCACCGACGGCCATGAGGAGTGGAGAGAGACGGTCAGACACGATCCCGAGGGGCTGTCGCATTTTCCCTCGGTGGCGGACCAGTTTCAGTTTAGGCTCGACACGATAGCGGAGGCGACGGCGTCAAAGGGCGCCTCTTTCGACGATCTCTCCGCCGTCGCCGGCAGGGGAGGCCTTGTCGAACCGGTTCCGGGAGGCACATACCTGGTCGACGACTCGCTGCTCGCTCGCCTTAGGATGGGCAAGCCCTGGGAGCATGCCTCCAACCTTGGCGGGATCCTGGCGGACGCGATCTGCCGCCCGAGGAAAATCCCAGCGTTCATCGTCGACCCCGTCGCGGTCGACGAGATGATCCCCATGGCCAAGCTGACCGGCTTGAAGGAGCTGCCCAAGGTGTCGCTGAGTCATACTCTCAACGTGAAGGCCACGGTACGCCGAGCCGCCGCGGACCTGGGAAAAATGTGGGACGAGCTCAACTTCGTCGTCGCGCACGTAGGAGGCGGCATCACGGTCTGCACCCACGAGAAGGGGCGCATGACCGACCTCAACAACGCCAACGACTTCGGCCCCTTCTCTCCCGAGAGGAGCGGGGGGCTTCCAGCCGGGGACCTGATACGCCGCTGCCTGGAGAGCGGACTCACCGAGAAGGAGATGCTCAGGAGGGTGGTCGGCGGGGGAGGCCTCGTCGCCTACACGGGCACCAGCGATGTCCGCGAGGTCAAGGAAATGGCGGCGAAGGGCGACAGGGTGGCGAAACTGGCCTACGAGGGCATGGCCTACTGGGTGGCCCGCGACATAGGTGCCATGGCAGTGGCCCTTTCCGGCAAAGTGGACGCGATCCTGCTCACCGGCGGCGTCGCCTACGACGGGGATTTTGTGACACTTGTACAGAAGCGGGTTCAGTGGATTGCGCCCGTGCTGACCTACCCGGGCGAGGACGAGATGCCCGCTCTGGCCGAGGGTGCCTTCCGTGTTCTGAGGGACGAGGAGAAGGAGAAGATTTATTCCGACTACGCAACAGGAGGAGATCGCTGATGACGGCAGATGGCAAGTCGCTCTCCCGCCGTGCGGGGGAGGGGATCGATTTTCTGATCGAGGAGAGCAGGAAGGGGCGTCCGATGACGCTGGCGCTGGCCTGCCCGTACGGCGATGACGCATTGGGCGCCGCGTGCAGGGCGCAGAGGGAGGGGGTCGTGAAGACCATCCTGATCGGCGACGAGGCACGCATCCGGGCGACAGCGGAGAAGGACGGCTGCGACACGACCGGCGTCACCATAATCGACGAGTCCGACGACGACAGGGCGATAGCCAGAAGCGTGCAGATGGTCTCCTCCGGCGACGCGGACTTCCTCATGAAGGGGCTGGTCAAGACGTCGGCCCTTCTAAAGGCCGTGCTTAACAAGGAGTGGGGCCTGAGGACCGGGTCCCTCCTGTCGCACCTCTTCCTGTTCGAGATAGGGGCCCTCGGGGGCAAGGTCGTCGGAATCTCCGACGGAGGCATGAACACCTACCCGGACCTCGACGCCAAGGTGAAGATAATCGAGAACTCGGTCGCCTGCTTCCACAGGATAGGCGTCCCTCAGCCGAAGATAGCCGCGCTGGCGGCGGTAGAGGCGGTCAACCCGGACATGAAGGCCACGATGGATGCGGCGGCGCTCGCCAAGATGAACGAGAGAGGTCAGATAAAGGGCTGCCTCGTGGACGGCCCTCTCGCCCTGGACAATGCTGTGAGCGAGGAGGCGGCCAGGATAAAGGGCATCTCCTCACCCGTGGCGGGCAACGCCGACATGCTGCTTGTCCCGGACATAGAGTCCGGAAACTTCGTGGGCAAGGTGCTGATCTACATGACCGGCTGCAAGGGCGCGGGCGTCGTCCTCGGGGCGAGGAAGCCCATAGTCCTCACCAGCCGCTTCGACAGCGTGGAGACCAAGCTGCTTTCGATCTCACTGGGCGCCGTGGTCGCCCGTGGTTGATAAATATCACATCCTAAAAGAGGGGGACTCGTTTTAATGGAACAGATTCGTTCGCTTTCGCAGCTTTTGGAGTACGCAGGCAAGATAGGCGCGGAGAAGGGCCCGAAGAAGCTCTCGGTGGCAATGGCGGAGGACGCGGGGCTTCTTACCGCGATAGAGGAGGCGCGCAAGGCGGGATTCGCCGAGGCCATCCTGGTCGGAAACGGCGACAAGATGAAGACGGCCGCGGAGCAGTCCGGGGTCGACCTGTCCAACTACGAGCTCATAGACGAGCGTGACGAACCGGCGATGGGCATCGCCGCAGTGACCCAGGTCTCGTCGAAGAAGGCGGACATCTACATGAAGGGGCAGATCCACACCAACAACTTCCTCCGCGCCATGCTCAACAAGGAGTGCGGCCTTCGCAGGGGAAGGAACACCATCTCCCACTGCTACTTCCACAGCGTGGAGGGCTTCGACAGGATCTTCTTCATCTCCGACGCGGCCTTCAACATGTACCCCGACCTCGCCGCGAAGGCCGATATAACGCAGAACACCGTCGACCTTGCCCGCTCTTTCGGAGTTGCCGAGCCCAAGGTGGCGGTTCTGGCCGCGGTCGAGGTCGTGAACCCGGACATGCCCGCGACCCTGGACGCGGCGGCCCTCACCCAGATGAACAGGCGCGGGCAGATCAAGAACTGCATAGTGGACGGACCGTTCGCCCTCGACAACGCCGTCAGCGAGGAGTCGGCCAGGACGAAGGGGATAGTCTCCCCCGTGGCGGGCAAGGCGGACATCTTCATAGTGCCCGACATCGACTCGGGCAACATGCTCGCGAAGGGGATTGTCTACTTCTCCAAGAACGAGACGGCGGGGCTGATCCTCGGCGCCTCCGCGCCGATAGTGCTGACGAGCAGGGCGGACTCCAACAGGGCGAAGCTCCTCTCTATCGCCGCTGCGGTGGTCCTGTCCGACTTCAACAAGTAGGCATATCCACGATGAAGATCCTTGCGCTGAACCCCGGCTCCACCAGCACCAAGGTCGCCCTGTACGAGTGCGGTCCGGACGGTGCCAAAGAGCTCTGGAGCGACACGCAGCGCTACGACACGGATGTCCTTGGGCGCTTCTCCGGCGTGATGGAGCAGGAGGAGTTCCGCCTGGAGGAGATACGCAAGTGCCTCGCCGCGCACGAAACCTCGGCATCGGAGCTCGACGCGGTGGTCGGCAGGGGCGGCCTGCTGAGGCCGATCGAGAGCGGGACGTACGAGGTCGGCGAGGAGATGCTCTCGGACCTTCGGAGCTGCAAGTGGGGGGAGCACGCAAGCAACCTCGGAGCACCGCTTGCGATGAGGCTGGCGGCCGAGGGTCGTAACCCGGGCGCGTTCATAGTCGACCCGGTGGTCGTGGACGAGATGATCCCGGTGGCGCGCCTCTCCGGCCTGCCTGAGATCGAGCGCCGCTCCATATTTCACGCACTCAACCAGAAGGCCGTGGCCAGGAGGGCAGCCGCCGAACTGGGCAAGCCCTACTCCGAGTGCAACCTGGTAGTCGCCCACATGGGGGGCGGGATCTCCGTGGGCGCCCACGAGAAGGGCAGGGTCATAGATGTGAACAACGCCCTCGACGGGGATGGCCCCTTCTCGCCCGAGCGGGCGGGCAGCCTGCCCACGGGCGGTCTGATAAAGATGGCCTTCAGCGGGAAGTACGAGCTCCCGCAGATGCTGAAGATGCTCACGGGAAAGGGCGGCCTGGTGAACCACCTCGGTACCAACGACCTGAGGGAGGTAGTCCGCCGGATGGACTCCGGAGACGAGACCGCGCGCATGTTGTTCGAGGCCATGGCCTATCGGATAGCGAAGGAGATCGGTTCCTGCGCCGCCTCCCTGGGGGGAAAGGTGGACGCGATAGTGCTCACCGGGGGGTTGGCTTACAACGAGCGCTTCACGGACCTCATAAGCTCCAGGGTGGAGTTCGTCGCGCAGGTTAAGATCTATCCGGGAGAGGACGAGATGCTGGCCCTCGCAGAAGGCGCCCTCAGGGCCCTGGGCGGGGACGAGCCGTCCAGAAAATACAAGAGAGTCTAGCGGCAGCGGCCGGGAGCGATTATTGAAGAGGCGAAGGAGCGTCGCATGTCTTTTCGGTGCGGCGCTCCGTATTCTTTGTTCAGGAATTTGATGAAACAGCCGGGAGGCGATAGCGATGGATTTAAAATACGACCCTCACTACTACCCTTACCCCTCCAGGAGGAGCGTGGTGTACGCATCCAGGGGGATGGTGTGCACCTCTCATCCTCTGGCGGCGAACGCGGGGCTTGACATAATGAAAGCGGGAGGAAACGCCGTGGACGCCGCCGTGGCGACTGCCGCGGCTCTGACCGTCGTGGAGCCGACCGCAAACGGGATCGGCAGCGACGCCTTCGCGCTGATCTGGAAGGAGGGCAAACTCTACGGCTTCAACGCCAGCGGCCCGTCCCCGGCGGCTATCACCATGTCCGTCGCCGAGTCGCGCGGCTGGAAGGACACGGGGAAAATGCCCAGGTTCGGCTGGGCGCCCGTGACGGTCCCCGGTGCTCCCGCCGCCTGGGCGGAGCTTGCGTCCAGGATGGGAAGGCTGTCGCTCGAGACGGACCTGGTTCCCGCCATCGATTTGGCCCGCCGCGGGCACGCCGTGTCGGTGTCGACCTCCCGCTACTGGGAGATGGGGATAAAGAGATATTCATCCGAGAAGGGAGAGGAGTTCCGCGCCTGGTTCGATACCTTCGCTAATGGCGGACGAGCGCCCCGACCGGGAGAGGTTTGGAGGTCCGAGCCCCACGCCTCGACCCTTGAGCGGATCGGCGCAAGCGGGGCGAGGGACTTTTACGAGGGTGCCATCGCCTCCCGCATCATCGACGCGGCCCGCAGCAGCGGGGGGTACATCACCGGGGAGGATCTCGCGTCCTTCTCGCCCGAGTGGGTGGAGCCGATAGGGGTGAAGTACCGCGGGTACGACGTCTGGGAGATCCCCCCGAACGGGCAGGGGATAGCCGCCCTGATAGCCCTGTCGCTGCTCGACGGCTTCGAATTCTCGTATCACGACGACCCGGCCTGCGTCCACCTTCAGATAGAGGCGATGAAGGCCGCCTTCGCGGACGCTCACCGTTACGTAGCGGATCCTCGTTTTGCCGAAGTGCCGGTGAAGGAGCTGCTCTCCCGGGCATACGCCGACTCCCGCCGCGCCGATATTGGCGACAGGGCCGCCGACTGGAGAGCAGGAGACCCCAAGCCGGGAGGCACGGTCTACCTCTGCACGGCCGACGCCGAAGGGACGATGGTCTCCTACATCCAGAGCAACTACATGGGCTTCGGCTCTGGCGTTGTGATTCCGGGGACGGGCATTGCCCTCAACAACAGGGGCCACTGCTTCTCCCTGGAGGATGGGTATCCGAACGTCCTCGCCCCAGGAAAGCGCCCGTACAACACGATAATCCCCGGCTTTCTCACCAAAGAGGGAGTGCCGGTGGGGCCCTTCGGGGTGATGGGTGGCTTCATGCAGCCGCAGGGTCACGTGCAGGTGGTCATGAATACTCTCGACTTCGCCATGAACCCCCAGCAGGCCCTGGACGCGCCGCGATGGCAGTGGACCGGCGGGGTCGACGTATCGGTCGAATGTTCGTTCAACCAAGACCTTGCGCACAGCCTGGCGAGGAGGGGACACTCCATGAAATACGAGATGGAGCCGGGCGGCTTCGGACGAGGGCAGGTAATCTGGAGGACGCCGTACGGAACCCTGGCGGGCGCGACCGAGTCCAGGACCGACGGTTGCGCGGCGGCATGGTGATGGTGGCACGTTAGCAAAAAGCGTGCGTCTCCCCGAAAGCCCGTTTTTACTGCCGGATGCTTGCACCGCCGGGCTTTTTGCATTACGATGTTGAAAAGGTCTTTGAACAGCAGTCGGGGGTGAGTGTCATTCGCGTTGTCTTGCCTGTAAGTGAAATCCAGCCCCCCTGGGTCATAGACGAGGACATCCTCTCTCCCAGCGGAGTACCGCTGGTCGTCAGCGGGGCGCCCATAACGCCGTCGCTGAAGAACGCCATGATCCGAAACGGGATAATGACCATCAGGGTCAGGACCCCCGACGAGAAGAGCTACGACCATAAATCGCCGATACCGGTCGGCCTGAAGGCCACGGTGAAACAGGGCGTGCAGAAAATAATGCACCAGACGTCGCGCGGCCGGAGGATCTCCCCCAAGCTGCTCGCCGAGGTGGAGGGTCAGATATCGATCCTGATCGAAGCACTCTTCGCCGGGGAGGGCCATGTCTTCTCCGAGCTAAGATCCCTCTCCAACCACAGCGAATACACCTATGAGCACTCATGGTCGGTTACTCTCTTCTCCGTGGTCCTGAGCAGGGCGGCCTGGGAGAGCGGTGTCCTGAAGAGGTTCGACTATACGGCGAGGCTCAACCTGGGTATGGGGGCCGTGCTCCACGACATAGGCAAGACATTCGTTCCCCCTGATATCCTGGACAAGCCAGGACCGCTGGACGAGGCCGAGTGGGACGTGATGCGCCTTCACCCCAAAAAGGGCTTCGACCTGCTGCGCTCCTACAACTACCTCATGCCCATGGTACGGGCCATCGTCGCCTTCCATCACGAGCGCCTCGACGGAAGCGGCTACGGCCTTGTCAAGGGGAAACACCTCGATGGCGAGAACATACCGATGCTGGTGAGGCTCGTATCGATCGCCGACGCCTTCGACGCCATGACGAGCTCGCGACCCTACAAGAGAGGCATGCTCCCCTTCGAGGCTTTGGAGGTCGTCCTCGATGGTGCCGGCAGCCAGTTCGACCCGGACATCGCTCCCCTGATGGGCAGGGTGGTCGTGCCGTTCCCGGCAGGCTCCCTCCTGCTGATGAAGGACGGCTCGGTGGCCTCGGTCCAGACGCCCGGAGGCCTGAATGAACGCTCTCAGCGGCCTGAGTGCATAACGGTGGCCTCACTGTCGAAAGAGGTCCGGAGGCCGCTGGGGGACGTCTTCACCCTGAAAGACCGCTTGGACGTCCTGCTGGGCGCGACGTGTCCGGAAGGACTTGTTGAAAGGCTCTTCAAGGAGGGCGACTCCCGGATGTTTACTCGGGGAGGGGACAAGCGCATCTCCCTGCAGGCGGCTCTTCCCCTGTGGGACGAGCTTTTTTCGAAGGCCCTGGAGAAGGCCTTGACATAGTCCTCCCCTGTTTCGGCAAACGTCAAGGGCGGCTCTTCGATTGCGAAGCACCGCCCTTTCGATTATACTTATCGAACGAAAAGGAGGGGATCGGGCGTGAACATCGATTCCTTGCTGGCGGTCGCCAGGGGCGACTCTCCTGCCGACTTGGTGCTGCGGGGTTCGCTGGTGGCGAATGTATTCACCCTGGAGTACGAGAAGGTCGACGTGGCGATATACGGCGGTCGCATCGCCGGGGTGGGG
This sequence comes from Synergistaceae bacterium, assembly GCA_012521675.1. Taxonomy (NCBI): domain Bacteria; kingdom Thermotogati; phylum Synergistota; class Synergistia; order Synergistales; family Synergistaceae; species Synergistaceae bacterium. The sequence goes on from JAAYLU010000065.1 coordinate 17,065, forward strand.
CATGGGTACGACGGACGCGACGAGCAGGACCTCTCGGGTCTTGTGCTTGCGCCGGGCTTTCTGGATGGGCACTGCCATATCGAGAGCACCATGCTGACCCCTGCGGGCTTCTCCGAGCTGACTTCTGTGCGCGGCACCTCCGCGGCAGCGGCAGACCCGCACGAGATAGCCAACACCTGTGGCATGGCCGGGGTCGAGTATATGTGGCGCGAAAGCCTCGACTGCCCGGTGGACATCCTCTTCACCGCCCCCTCCTGCGTTCCTGCCTCGCCCTTCGAGACGCCGCTTGAGCCGCTTGACGCGGAGGCGATAGCCGAGATGTTCGAGCGAGGCATGTGCGACTCGCTCGGCGAGGTGATGAACTACCCCGGCGTCATCCACGGGGATGCGGCCCTGTGGGCCAAGCTGTACGCATCCGGAAGGAGACCCCGCTCGGGGCATGCCCCCGGGCTCTCCGGAAAGGAGCTCTGCGCCTACCTTCTATCCGGCTGCGACTCCGACCACGAGAGCTTTGCCATCGACGAGGGCCGGGAGAAGCTACGGCGCGGCATGTGGCTCATGATCCGCGAGGGTGCAACCGAGAAAAACCTCGCCGAGCTCGCGAAGCTGGTAAAGGAGGACCCCGCCCGCTCAAGCCGCTGCATGATGGTCAGCGACGACCTCACCGCCCGCTACCTCAGGGACTTCGGCCACATGGACGAGAAGATGCGACTTTCAACCCGACTTGGAATTCCCCCCCTGATTGCCCTTCGAATGATCACCCTATCAACGGCCGAGTACTTCGGCTGGCGCGACAGGGGCGCCATAGCCCCGGGCCGCCGGGCGGACCTGGTCGCGGTCGACTCGCTTGAGAACTGCAACGCACTGAAGGTCTGGAAGGACGGCGAGCTTGTCGCCGAGGAGGGAAGGCTGCTGGCTGGCCAGCTACCCCGCGCGAAGCCGCCCGTAGTCAGGACGAAGCCGGTCTCCGTTCCGCCCGGGGAGTCCTTCCGGGTCGAGGTGCCGAGCGGCGCTAGGATAAGGGCCATCGGCGTCAAGAGGGGGCAGGTGGTTACCGAACATTTGCTGATCGAGCCGACCGTCCGCGATGGACTGGCCGTCGCCGATCCCTCGCGCGACCTGGCGTACCTCGCGGTACTCGAGAAGAACCAGGGGACGGGCAGGCTGGCCGTGGGCTTTGTCCGGGGGCTTGGGCTGAAGGAGGGCGCTATCTGCTCCTCCGTGGCCCACGACGCTCACAACTTCGTAGCGGCCGGGATGGACATCGCTTCCATTAGGAGGGCCTTCGCCTTCCTCGTTGAGCAGGGCGGGGGGATAGCCGCCGTAAGGGGCGAGAATGTGCTCTCGTCTCTGTCCCTGCCTGTGGGCGGGCTGATGAACCCATCGCCGGCGGACGAAGTCATAGATTCTTTCGAGAAGGTCGAGCGGGCTGCGGCGGGCCTGGGGACGGATCTGGAGCACCCTTTCATGGCTATGAGCTTCCTCTCGCTGTCGGTCATACCCGAATTGAAGCTGACCGACCAGGGGTATGTCGATCTCGGCAGGGGCGGCTTGCAGTCGATGTTCATAGAATAAGACCACATAACAGAAAGGCGGGAGAAAAACAATGTCGTTTTTGGAGAAGCAGTTCAGGCTCAAGGAGTGCGGCACGGACGTTAAGACGGAGGTCATGGCGGGGATAACCACCTTCATGACGATGGCCTACATCATCTTCGTCAACCCCGGCATCCTATCGGCGGCCGGGATGCCGTTCGGCGCGGTTATGACCGCCACGTGTCTGTCCGCGGCCATCGCCACCTACCTGATGGCGTTCATGGCCAACTACCCGATAGCGCTCGCGTCGGGCATGGGGCTCAACGCCTTCTTTGCGTTCGGCGTCGTGCTGGGGATGGGGATCTCCTGGGAGGTCGCGCTCGCGGCGGTGTTCATCGAGGGAATACTCTTCATTCTGCTGACCCTCACCAAGCTGCGCGAGAGCGTGGTCAATGACATCCCCATGTCCCTCAAGATAGGGATCTCGGCCGGCATAGGGCTGTTCATAGCGTTCATCGGCCTGCAGGGCGCGAAGATAATTGTAAAGGACGACGCGGTGCTGGTGGCCCTCGGAGACCTCAAGAACCTGGAGGTAGGTTTAGCAGTAGCGGGATTCTTCATCATGGCCGTGCTGCAGGCTCTAAAGGTCAGAGGCGCGATACTCATCGGGATCTTGGTGATCACAGCCGCGGCGATACCGCTCGGCATCGCCCAGGCGCCGGAGAGCTTGATATCGGCGCCCCCCTCGGTCATGCCCACCTTTATGAAGATGGACTTCTCGGGACTGGCCAACCCCAACTTCTGGATCGTCTTGTTCTCCTTCTTCTTCGTGGACTTCTTCGACACGGTCGGCACTCTCGTCGGGGTCACCAAGCGGGCGGACATGCTTGACTGCGACGGCTGCCTGCCCAAGGCGAAGGAGGCCCTGATGGCCGACGCCGTTGGAACAGTGGCGGGCGCCGTGCTCGGAACCTCGACTGTCACATCCTACGTGGAGAGCGCCAGCGGGGTGGAGGTGGGAGGCAGGACAGGACTCACCGCTTTCGTCACTGCGACCCTGTTCATCCTAGCCCTCTTCTTCTCGCCCATAGTGGCGATAGTGCCGTCCTGCGCGACGGCCCCGGCCCTGGTGCTGGTAGGAGTCTTCATGATGATGAGCGTCAAGGACATGGACTACGACAACTGGACGGAGCTCGTCCCGGCCTGCATCGCCATCATGGTCATGCCCTTCAGCTACAGCATCGCGGTCGGCATTGAGTTCGGCATCATCTCCTACGTGGGGATAAAGATACTCAGCGGAAAGTCGAAGGACGTCAGCGTCATAATGATGGGATTGGCGGTGCTATTCGTCGCCAAGGAGCTGTTCTTCTAGCAACGGACGGAAAAAGGAGCGCCCTCCAGGGCGCTCCTTTTTTTGTCGTACCTGGTACTTGCCATCCCGTGATCCGTGTCATCCCGAGGCGGCTGTTTTGTGTTTGCCATTCTTGGTTTGTGTCATCCCGAGGCGTTTTTTGCCGAGGGATCTCAGACCAATTCCGTAGTCACTGTCTCTCGCCGTTGCGCTCTCCGCCCCACGACTCTATGCTTGACGGAGGCACAGCGAAGCGAACCTTTGAACCGGGGCGCAAGTTCAATGCCTGGTAGGACTCCGACGGATGCTCCGCCTGCCAGATTATCCCGTGCTCGGAGGTAAGGTACAGGCGCATCGCGCCTGCCAGCGGCGTGGTCTCCTCTACTACGGCGGAGAAGACGTTGCCGCGAAGGTCCGGGTCGATCGGAATGTCCGGGTAGAGTATGCGTATCCTGTCAGGCGCGACGAACACGAGGCTTTCCCCCGTCGTGTGTGATCCGCCGTCAAGCGAGAGCGACAGGCTGTCGCCCTCGAACCGGTAGCCGCACTCGCTGTCGCAGCCGATTATCCGGCCTCTGAACAGGTTGCCCCATCCCAGGGCGCTCCAAGCCTCGCCCCGCGCGCCCTTCTCCCAAAGGCGCTCCACGGGGAAACTCTCCTCCACAAGCCCGTCGCGGATCACGAAGACCCTGTCCCCGAGCGAGCATAGGTCCTCGATCTGGTGCGTTACGTACAGCATCGGTATTCCCGCCTCGGCCCGAACCTCCCTCAACTCTCTGCGAAGGCTGCGTCTGAGAGGTCCGTCCAGTGCGCTGAAGGGCTCGTCGAGCAGCAGCAGTGCCGGCTCAGCAGCGAGTGCCCGGGCAAGAGCCACCCTCTGGCGCTGCCCCCCGGACAGGCGCGAAGGCAACCTGTCCTCGAATCCTTCCATCTTCATGCGCGCCAGCCACAGGGCCGCCTTTTCTCGCCCGGCCCTGCCTTTCGGCAAGGCGTAGGCGACATTTTCCAATGCCGTCATGTGAGGGAAGAGGGCAAGCCCCTGGAAGAGCAGTCCGACGCCTCTCTCCTTCGGAGGAAGGTTTACACCTCCGAAGGACGAGTAGAGGGTCCTGTCGCCGAGGGTCAGCAGGCCCTCCTTCGGGGTGCGCAGCCCTGCGATGGTCCTGAGGGTCATGCTCTTGCCCGAACCGCTTCGACCGAACAGAACCCCCGTCTCCTCCCCCAGGGACAGGTTTACGTTCATGGAGAAACCGCCGAACGAATCGGAGAATTCCGCGTCAAGCATGGTGCTCATTCCTCCCCTCCTCTAGGAGCCTGACCAGGTAGAGGCTCGCGAATCCTGCGCCCACAAGCAGCAGGGATGCGGCATGAGCCCCCGCGAAGTCCAGCGTCTCCACCCGGTTGTAGATATAGAGGGGAAGAGTCTGGGTCCTGCTCGGAATGTTGCCCGCGATCATCAGGGAGACGCCGAAGTCGCCGAGTGCCCTTGCGGACGACAGAGCCAGACCTACCAGCAGAGTGCGGCGGGACAGCGGAAGGGTGATGGTGCGAAATACAGTCCACTCTCCCTTGCCGAGAGTGCGCGCGGCGTCCTCCAGCTCGCGCTCCACCGAGGAGAACGCAGCGCGGGCGGACTGGATCATGATGGGAAGGGCCGAGACCACCGCCGCCAGCACCAGCGCGCGGAAGGAGAAGAGGATTCCGAGCGGCTTCAGCATGGGTGACTTGCCGATCGCAAAGAGCAGGTAGAAGCCCATCACGGACGGGGGCAGTATCAATGGAAGCTGCACCAGTAGGGAGACGAATCCCTTGCCGGGAAACCGGGAGCGGGCCAGAATCCATCCTATCCCGCCCCCTAGAAGTATCAGCAGCGGGATAGCGAAGCAGAGGACTCGCAGGCTGAGCAACAGCGGGCGTATCATCGTCCCGGACAAATCACGCAGCTACCGAGTCCGGCGCCTCAGGGTGCCATGAAGCCGTACTTCTCGAGAAAGGGGAGTGCCTCCGGTGAGCGGATGAACTCCCAAAACTCAACCGCCGACCGGGATGCCCGCCCACTGACGAGCCCTCCGAACAGTGTCTGGGGCTCGGCGTCCAGCAGTGTCCAGGCTCCCTCGCCGAGCGAGGCCGCGGTGCTCAGCGGCAGGATAGCCAGATCCGCCGCGCCGCTCATTGCGGCAAGGCCTGTCTTCAGCACATCTCCCCCTATGAAAAGCCTTTCATCTGCCTCCAAATCCTCAAGCAGTCCCTTTTCGGACAGGTAGGTCCGGGCTCTCTTTCCGAAGGGCGCCGTCTCGGGGTTGGCGATTGCGACGCTCTTCGTCCTGTCACCGAGCAGATCGAGGGAGGGTGAAGCCTCTCCGGAGTGCCAGAGGACCAGCGGCATTACCGCGAATGGAAGGGGAGATCCTTCCAGCAACTTCCTCTCCTCCGCGTAGCGCGCCCACTGCTCGTCCGCACTGAGAAACAGGTCGAACGGCGCCCCCGTCTCTATCTGCCTTGCCAGGTTGCCGGACGCTCCGAATACTCCTTCGAGCTCCGTGTCCCGGGCTCCGTTGAACCAGGGCAAGACTTCAGCGAGCATTGACTGAAGCGACGCGGCGGCCGCGACGATCCCCGCCCTGTCATTTGCCGCGGCGCTGGAAACGCCGAAGGCGAATGCGATTATCATTGAGCAGATTAACAGCCTGTTAAGAAAGACTCTCATACGGAATTCCTCCTAAATGCAACATGGTTGCATTATTGTAGCGGCGTAGACGATTCTTGGCAAGAGGTAAGAATGGTACAAGGGGTCAGGGTGAGAATCACCTCCGGAAAAATCGCGCGATCGTATCAGGTATCCATCCTCTCGATCCTCCCGCGCCGCAGGAAGATTCTCTTTTGGGTCACTCCGTCGAGCCACTGCAGGTCGTGCGTGGCTATGAAGGGAAGGGCGCCCCAGAGTTTGCGCGCGTCGAGTATGACTCGAGCTATCAGCTGTGCGTTCTCCTCGTCCACGTTAGCGGTTGGCTCATCCAGAAGCAGTACTTTCGTCCTGAGCACCAGGCGCGAGGCGAGCGCGACTCGCCGGGCCTCCCCGCCTGAGAGCTGGTACCACTCCCTCCGCGCGAAGTCAGGGGAGAGGCCGACCATCTCCAGCGCCTCGACGACCCTGTCGCGGACATCCCTGGCCCCGCGGGCCTTCAGTCCGTAGGCGACATTATCGAACACGGACCGCCTCAGCAGGTAGGGGTCCTGCATCAGCATGGTTACGTTCAGCGCGTCCTTGCCGTCGATATCGGCACTTTCTCCCATGAAAAGAAGGTTCCCCGAGATGGGAGGCAGAAGGAACGCGAGGAGGTTCAGCAGGGTGCTCTTTCCGCTGCCGTTATGCCCGACGAAGGCCACGGGGCCATCGTCATTAAGGGCCAGCGAGTCGATCCACAGGACCGGCTTGCCGTCGTAGCCGCAGACTATGTCCTTCAGCTTGTAGACAGGGGTCTTCATGGCGACCGGATCACACCGCGCTCCTTCCGCGGAGGAATGAGACGCTCCAGTTGAGCCCGAAGGAGAGACACAGCAGCAGCACCCCCAACGCTATCCCGGTGGCGAAGTTGCCCTTGCCTGTCTCGAGCGTTATGGCGGTAGTCACGGTCCTCGTGTGCCACTTGATGTTGCCGCCGAGCATCATCGACACGCCCACCTCGGCTGTCACTCTCCCGTAGGCTGTGACCGCGGCCAGCAGTATCTGGTGGCGAGCCTCCCACAGGGTGGACAGCAGCAGCCTCCGTCCCCTGGCGCCAAGCGTGAGAAGAGTGAAACGGAGGCGACGATCGGTGTTCTCGACTGCGGAGGCGGTGAGCGCGATGATGATCGGCAGGGCCAATATCGTCTGTCCGATCGCCATTCCAGTGGTGGTGAAGAGCAGCTCGAACCTGCCGAACGGGCCTCGGTTGGATATGAACGAATAGACGAACAGGCCGACGACCACGGTGGGTATCGAAAGAAGCGTGTCCACCAGCAGTCGAATCCCTCGCCTGCCGGGGAACGAGAAGTGCCCCAGCGCGAAACCCGCGGGTATGCCTATGAGAAGGGAGACGGACATTGACAGGCTCGATAGCCTCAGAGTCTCGAAAACTGCGGACCAGACCTCCTCGTCGCCGGAGAAGAGGAGAGAGAAGCCCTGTATGAAGCCCTCGGAGAGGTAGTTCAACGCGCAACACCCTTTCATCGGAAGCAGTCGTACTGGTTGACGGGGAAATATGATATCATATCCCCTGCGCAGTAAAAACGCATGAAAGCAAGGAGGAGATAGTTGTGAGTCTTCGCAGACTTTGTGCCTTCGTTCTGATCGTTGTCTTGGTCGTATTCGGTGCGGGTGCCTGCTCGGCGACGGAGGTCCTTCGCATGGCCACCACCACCAGCACCGACAACACCGGCCTGCTCGACTACCTCGCCGAGCTCCTGCTGGAGGAGAAGGACATCGAGCTTCAGTGGGTAGCGGTCGGCACAGGCAAGGCCCTGGAGTACGGTAGAAACGGCGATGTCGACGTGCTGCTGGTTCACGACCCCGAGGCCGAGGCCAAGTTCGTGGAAGAGGGTGCGGGAGTCAACCGCCGCCAGGTCATGTACAACGACTTCATAATCGTGGGGCCCGACTCGGACCCGGCGAAGATCCGGGGGCTCTCCGTCACGGAGGCTTATAAAAAGATTGCGACCGAGGAAGAGCCGTTCGCCAGCCGCGCGGACAAGTCCGGCACTCACATGGCCGAGCTTCGCCTCTGGGCCGCGGCCGGCGTGCAGGAGCCGGACAGGGAGAAGTGGTACATCCAGACCGGGCAGGGTATGCTCGAGACGCTCATGATAGGCGCGGAGCGCAAGGGCTACGTCTTCACCGACCGAGGGACTTTCATCAAGTACGAGGATTCGCAGAAGGAGCACGCCGGCCTGGCGATAGTGCTGGAGGGCGACGACTCGCTTAAGAACCAGTACAGTGTCATAGCCGTCAACCCGGAGAAGTGGGAGAACACACGCTATGACCTGGCCATGACCTACATAGACTGGATGGCCTCGCCGTCGACCCAGAAGGCCATCGCAGACTTCTCCCTGCTGGGCAAGCAGCTCTTCTTCCCTAACGCCGAGCAGTAAAGACGCGATCCGTCTTTGAGAATCCAGGGCCGGGGCAGTCATCGACAGCCTTGGCCCATTTTTTTTATGAATGGCCCCGCCGGGTCATCCCATGAGGAAAAGCCTCTCGAGGTCGTCCGCGGGCATCGGTTTGCCGTAGTAGAAACCCTGCGCGTCGTCGCACTCTTCCTGCCTCAGGTAGTTCAATTGCGATTCCGTCTCGACCCCCTCGGCCATCACCTCGACCCCCAGCCCCTTGGCCAGGTTGATGATCGTTGTAGTGATGGTCCGGTCCTTTGCGTCTCTCTCCGTCCCCTGGACGAAGGGCATGTCTATCTTCAACCTGTCTATCGGTAGAATCTTCAGGCGGCTGAGGGAGGAGCACTCGGTCCCGAAGTCGTCGATCGAGATATACACCCCTAGTTTTTTCAGCTTCTTCAACTTGCCCAGCACCAGCTCCGTCTCCCTTATGGCGGCGCACTCCTTGATCTCCAGCTCCAAGTATTTCGGGTCCAGCCTGGCCTCCTTCAGGATGACCGCGAGGTTGTCCACGAAGTCCGGGTTGTAGAGCTGAACCACGGAGAGGTTCACGGCGATCCTCATCCCGGCCGGGGCCTTCTTCGTCCAGCGTTTTCTCTGCCCCACGGCCGAACGCAGTATCCACTCCCCTATGCCGTCTATGGTGCCGTTCATCTCCGCCAGGGGGATGAAGGAGCCCGGCGGGATGATGCCCATCACCGGATGATTCCATCGGACGAAGGCCTCGACCCCGACTATCTCATCCGTTTCAAGGTTGAACTGCGGCTGGTAGTGCATGACCAGCTCGCCCCTGTCCTGGACCCCGTACAGCTCGCTTGAGAGCTCATTGGCCCTCATGACCTCGTCCTTCATGTCCTCCGTGCACATCACGTACTGGTTCTTCCCCCTGGATTTGGCCATGTACATGGCCACGTCGGCGTTCTTAAGCAGCGTCTCCTCGTCGGTTCCGTCGTGGGGGTAGACAGCCGCGCCGGCGCTGCCCGAGATGAAGAAGTTCTGTCCGTGCACGTAAAATGGGTGGACGAATATCTCCATTATGTCCTCCACGGCCTTGGCGATGCTGACGTAGTCCGCGACGTCGTTCAGAAGGATCAGGAACTCGTCTCCGCCGAACCTGGCCACCGTGTCCGACCTGCGAAGGCGCTGCTGAAGGCTGCGCGCCACCTCCTTCAGCAGCGCGTCGCCTCCGCTGTGCCCCAAAGTGTCGTTGATCATCTTAAAACTGTCCAGGTCCATGAGGATTACGCCGACCAGCCTGTTGTTACGCTTCGCAAGATGTATGGCTTGGGCCAGCCTATCTGAGAAGAGGGTGCGGTTCGGCAGGCCGGTGAGCTGGTCGTAGTAGGCCATTAGCTCGATCTCCTTCTCCGAGCGGATACGTATGAATCCGTCGGCGAGCAGGTTCGACAGGATGTTAAGCAGCTCCGTGTGAGTCTCGGACCACTTCCTGCTCTCCTTTGTCGACTGCATTCCGAGGAAGCCGAGTATCTCCCCGTTCTCCTCTATCGGGACGGCCGCCGCGGACTTGACTCCCTGCTGCAAGAGCTCTCCCCTTTCATCCGAGAGAGCATCGGAGATGATCTTGGTGTTGTCGATGAAAAAGAACTTGTTCTCACTAAAATGATCGATCCACTTGGATAAGGCATCGCGGGCTATGGGGTTGACGTGACGTGGAACGGGAGGGACTCCCTCGGCGTTCCATTCGTAGGAGTAGAGAGCGTCCTCTCTTTCGGCATCGAACAGAAATATGCTGGCCCTGTCGGCTTGGAAGAATGTCGCGATTTTCTCCAGAAGCAGATTTGCCTTCCGGTCCAAGCTGGATATATTGATGCTCACAAGTTCGGTGGATATCTCCGAGATCAGCTTTTGCGAACGGGTCTGCAGCTCGATCTCCTTCACCCTGACCACGTATGTCTTGTTGACCAGCAACCCGACGAAAAAGGCCACCAGGAGGATGCTGATCCTCGCCGCGTAGTCGAACGTGTCCATGATCACGAAATCGGACGGCGCGTTTATGACCACCGGTATCTGTGTCGCGATCGCCACGGCGGTGACGAGGATCAGGGGCAAACGCGATGTGAACAGTAGGGTAACCATCATTATCACCACGGGAAAGACCCAGATGGTTATGGCCGCATACTCAATGAACTGCCAGGTCAAGGCGGGAATGCTGAGCAGCATGACGAGCAGCATGGCGTTCTTTCTGATGTCGAGGGTCGCGATGAACTGGGTCGCCAGCGTCAAAAACCCGAAGAGGAAGAAGATGTAGCTCGCCTGGAGCATCGAGCGCATGGAAAGATCGCTCTGGACTGCGAAGGGGAAGAAGTGGGCAAGGCCGGTTGTTATCCCGCCCATGATGAACGCCGCCCCCAGGCTGAACACCAGCTTTGAGTTGGTCAGCTCCTCCAGGAAGAGCTCGTCGTCCGGGTCGGGCGACGTCCTCATCAGCCCGAATTTTACCATGGCGATATACATCCCCGCCAGCAGCAGAAGAGGGAAGAACGCCTTTAGGGACGGCACATTGTAAAGCCGAAGAGAGTGAAGCAGGTGGCCCATGAACCAAGGGGGCACGAAGGCGAGGATCGCTGAAAACATGAGTATCCTCGCCTGCCCTTTTATCTTTCCGTCCTGTGAACCCCTGCCCCATCGCCATAGCAGGGCAAGCCCCAGGAGGACGTACAGGACTTGGTACGTTAAAAATGCATAGAACCATTCGCCTCTTTCAAGAGTGTGGGCGTATCCCAGTTCTGTGCTCTGAAGCTTGTAAAGCGAGGATGAGAAGTCGTTCGATAGAGAGAACGCGAAGATCAGGACTATGGTCGGCAAGTAGAGAAGGTGTGGAAACAATCCCCCTCTCCGCTTTTTTACCGTGCTCGTAAGGAGCATTACAAAGTGCAGAAACAGCGCGTATAGGGCGGCGTGTCCGGAAAAGGCGAACTTATTCCAAATAAGACATGACTCCGGGCTGGGGGCGGAGCTTGCTATCGATACTCCAAGGGAGTGTACGGCAAATGACAAGCAGAGAAGAAACAGGGTCTTGTTGAGGCTGTCATCCTTATTCAGGTGAACCGCGTAGATTCCGAAGAAAAGGTAAATAGCGAAGATCCCGAAGAAGAGCAGAGACGTTAGAAGAGGTGCTAACTCCATGTGATACCCCTCCATGTTTTTTCAAAGGCCGGTCCGTCAATGAGCGGTTCGGTCTTCATGCTTCCTCCTCCCGCCGGTGGTCAACGGGCTTTTCAGGTATGAAGTACAGTTTTTTGGGGCGCCCTACCTGGGAGAACTGGAACTTCACCGATATCCCGCACTCCTCGGCGAGATACTCCAGGTAGCGGCGCGCGCTGGACCTGGAGATCCCCAGCATCCGCCCGGTATCCTGGGCGGATAGGGGAAGCTCCGACTCGTCAAGCAGATTGGTTATGCGGTTGATCAGTGTCTCCTGGAAGCCCTTCGGGATTCCCCGGGAAAAATCAGCCATGCGTTTCTTGAAGCCGGTTACCCGGTCGATGTCCTCCTGCTTCCATGGACGTTTTCTCCCGACCAAGCTGCGGTGGTACTCCTCGTATGCCTTGAGGGCGCGCCGGAAGCGATCCCATTCGAAGGGCTTTATCAGGTAGTCGAAGGCACCCGAGCAGATAGTGCCTCTCACTATGTCCGGGGCTTTCTCGGACGAGAGGATGATGAAGTCGACCCTCGGTTGCTCCGCTCGCAATCTCCTGAAGTCCTCTGGACCGTTGAACGCCGGCAGAAGTATGTCCAATAGAACCAGGTGGATGGACGAACTTGCCAGTTGAGAGCCGAGGGATACGCCGTCGTCAGCGAAGCCGGCGAACAAGTAGCCGGTGTTTTCAGTTACAATGTCGCGATAAAGAGTGCGCAACATGATATCCGGTTCGGCGATGAGGACGTTCAGAGGGTGCAATCCCAGCTCTCCCTTCTTAAAGAGTGCTTAGAACACTATCTACCGCGGAGGCGCCCGTCTGTTCAGGGTCTCACTAACCCATAATTATACATGAAAACTAACGATTCAAGCGCGAGAAGTGAAACAAGGCCGTGTAGGCGGTGAAAAAAGTATCATAAATATTGCAAAGCGAGATGTTGGGTGATAGTATTATGCAACTCAGTTGCATATCCCATTTGGAGGTGTCCCAGTCTTGAGGAAAAAGATGAGCAGCTTGGATCTGATGACGAGACTGACCGTTGCCGTTCGGGACCGTTTGGAGTGCGAGGCCCCAGACCTTCTCGACGAGATAGTGGAGATCCGTGCGCTGAATGTCGAGCAGGCGATAGGCGACCCTGCGCCCTTCACCGACTTCGCCCTGCAGAGGGGGGAGGAGCGGCTGGTCGAGGCGGTGGTGAGAGGGGCGAAGGGCCAGGCCTTCACCTCTCATCTGTCGTCGTGGAGCGGCACCGTCTCGGAGATGCTGAGCCTGCCCCTGTCGGAGGACAGGGAGAGGGCGATAGCGACCGCGGGCATCAACGCGATCGGGCTGCATTTGAACTGGGGAGACAAGACGATCCACTGCCGTGACGCCTCGCCGAAGACCTGCGGCGAGAAGATGGGGCGGAGGCTCGCCGAAGAGCTGGTCAATGGCGAAAAGGTCGCCATAATAGGCTACCAGCCCGCCATTCTGAAGGGGCTGTCCGAGTCGCTCGGCCCGGAGCGAGTTCTGGTGCTCGATCTCAACCCCGAGAACATCGGCAGGACCGTCCACGGCGTGACGGTCCTGGACGGGGAGAAGGACCTGACGCGCGCGGCCTCGTTGGCGGACGTGGCTCTGGCCACCGGGTCGTCCATGTCCAACGGGACGATCGACGGCATACTGGAGGCCTTCGCGGGCAAGAGGACGATCTTCTTCGGCACGACGATAGCCATCCCCGCCGAGCTGCTGGGGCTTGAGAGGTTCTGCTTCGAGGCGGAGTGAGAGGGCGGAGGGGGCCGTTATGGGAGCGAAAAGCCTGTTTCTGGAGGGGCCGATAGGCATAGGCAAGACGAGCCTGCTGATGAGATGCATGGGGCCCTTGCGGATGACGGCGGGCGGCTTCATCGTTCGTCGCCTGCTGGGCGAGGATGGAAGGGTGAAAGGCTTTTCCTTGACCCCGCCGAGCGCCTCCGAACTGCCCTCGCTTCCGTACTCCAGCGATGCGCCCAACATCTTCATCGAGCACACGGTCGACGGTTCGGTCCGCCGGCCCGGGGCGCTCGAGGATGGGATCATGTCGCTGCTCGCGGATTCGGGGATGAAGAGGCTGATTATCCTTGACGAAATAGGGGGAGTGGAGCTGCTGAACCCGAGGGTCGCGGCGCGGATCGCGGAGGCGCTGGCCTCCGGCGTGCCGTGCGCGGGGGTCTTCAAGGCGCGGGAGAACGCCCGCAACATGGCCTCCGGGCTTGGGCTGCCGCCCGAGTACTTCGACAGGTACGAGGAGATGAGATCCCGCCTGACGGAGGATTTCGGCGCGGAGCTGATCAGGATTGACTCCCGTCCGGAGGAGAGGGAGGCGGAAATCGTCGGTGCCTTCATGCGCCCTCTCCTCGCCGCTCCGCAGGAGGCCGTGGGATGAACTCCCGCCACACTGTCGCCTTTGCCCTCATGGCCGGGCTGTTCATCGTGGTCTTTCTCCTCTCCATGAGTGTGGGGAGATTCCCGGTACCGTTCGGCACCGTGTTCAAGGCGATGCTGTCGATGGAACCGGAGGGAGGCCTGTCCCCGCAGGTGGAGACGGTTCTGTTCCGGGTGCGCTTTCCAAGGGTTCTGCTCGGGGCGCTGGTCGGTGCCGGACTCTCATGTTCCGGAACGGTCTACCAGAGCATTTTCAGGAACCCGCTGGTATCCCCCGAATTTCTGGGCGCTTCGTCCGGAGCGGCCTTGGGCGCTGCGTTCGCGATATTGAACGGGTTCGGCTGGAAGACAGTCTCCCTGTTCGCATTCCTATCCGGCATCTCGGCAGTGGGTCTGGTGGTGCTGGTGAACGTCCGCTCCAGGGTGGATCCTATCCTGGGCTTCCTGCTCGCGGGAATCATGGTCGGCTCTCTCTGTTCCGCGGGGCTTTCCTACCTCAAATTGATAGCGGACCCCAACGATTCTCTGCCTGCGATCACCTACTGGCTCATGGGCTCTCTCGCCTCGGCCAGGAGGGAGGACGTGCTCTTCGCCGCCCCGTTGATTCTATCCGGCCTGTCGGTCCTTTTTATTATGAGGTGGCGCATAAACATCCTGTCCGTCGGCGAGGAGGAGGCCCGCTCCATGGGGGTGGACGTCCGGATGGTGCGAGGCGGTTCCGTGCTCGGGGCGACCTTCGTCACGGCGGCATGCGTATCCGTCAGCGGAGTGATCGGGTGGATAGGGCTGGTGGTTCCGCATTTCGCCCGATTTGCGGTCGGCGCGGACTGCAGAAGGAGCATCCCGGCCTCGATTCTGCTCGGCGGATCTCTGCTTCCCGCCACGGACATCCTGTCGAGGACTCTGTCCACAAGCGAGGTCCCGATAGGGATACTGACCGCGTTCGTCGGGGCGCCCTTCCTCCTGTTCCTGATAATGCGCGACAGGAGAGAGTCATGAGCGGGGCGGGCCTGAGCGTCAAGGGCCTTGCCGCACGCTACGGAAAGAGAAGCGTCCTGTCGGACGTATCGTTCGAGTTCTTCGGCGGATCGCTAGTATCCCTGCTCGGTCGCAACGGCTCGGGGAAGAGCACCCTCTTCCGCTGCATCCTCGGCGCGATCCCGTTTCGCGGGGAGATAAGAGCCGGGGGCACGGACACGAGGCGGCTGAACCCATCCGAGAGGGCGCGGCTTTTCGCCTACATCCCGCAGAGCCACGGGAACGCCTGCGCCCACACGGCCTTCGAGATGACGCTGATGGGCACGACGGCGGCGCTGGGCTTCTGGTCCTCGCCTGGAAAAAGGGAGAATCTGCGCGCGATGAGGGCGCTGGAGGAGGCAGGGATATCGCACCTCGCGAACAGGAGATGCGACCGCCTGTCGGGAGGGGAGAGGCAGCTCGTGCTGATAGCGAGGGCGCTCGCGCAGGACGCGCCTATCCTCTTAATGGACGAGCCTTGCTCCAGCCTGGACTACGGCCACCAGATCGGTGTGATGGCATGCGCCAGGAGGCTTGCGGACCGGGGTTACCTGGTTATCATGTCCACCCACAGCCCCGAGCATGCCCTGTCGTTCGCCGACCGGGCCATGCTGCTGATCGACGGCTCGATCGAGCGTCCGGGGACGCCGTCGGAGGTGCTGAGCGCCGGAGCGCTCGAGCGTATGTACGGAGTGCCGTTCGAGCCGGTCGTGCTCCGCGCGGATGCGGCCCGCGAGCTGATGCTCGACTATATTTGACGGAGAAGAACAAGAGGTGGAAAGATGAGAGGAAGGTTTGTTGCGCAGGCTTCGCTGGTGTTGGCGCTCCTGCTGGCGTGTGCGCCCCTGGCGGATGCGAGGCTGTTCGTGGATTCGGCTGGGAGAGAGGTGGAGCTGCCCTCGTCGATAGAGAGGGTCGCGCCATCGGGTCCTCTCGCCCAGATAATCCTCTACACCCTGGCACCGGACAAACTGTCCGGGATAGCGGCGGGCTTCTCCCAGGAGGCCGAGGGGTATATCGGTGGAAAGTACCTGGAGCTGCCCCTCTTCGGACAGTTCTACGGAAGGAACGTCTCCTTGAACATGGAGGCCCTGATTAAAGCGGCGCCGCAGGTGATCGTGGACGTAGGAGAGGCCAAGAAGAGCATCCGTGAGGACATGGACGCGCTGCAGGAGCAGGTCGGAATACCGACCGTTTTCGTCCGGGCGACGCTCGACACCCTCCCTGAGGCCTTCATAGCGCTGGGCGACCTACTCGGAGAGGAGGAGAGGGCCGGGATGCTCTCTCGGAGGGCCGGGGAGATACTGTCCCGCGCGGCGTCCGTGAAGGATGGCCTGCGGAGCGGAGAGGCGCCTGGGGTGTACGCTGCAATGGGAGTGGCGGGGCTGAACACCAACGCCAGGGGATCATTCCACGCCGAGGTCCTGGACAGGGTGGGAGCGTGCAACGTCGCGGACGTCCAGCCCGATCCGAAGGGAGCGGGCAGCGCCGTGTCCCTTGAGCAGGTTCTGCTCTGGGATCCCGGTGTCATACTCGCCGAGACGGAGGATGTGAGGTGTCGGATACTGGAGGACTCCGCGTGGAGCGGCATCAAGGCTGTGAGAGAGGGTCGCGTGCACCGCATACCGAACAATCCGTACAGCTTCGTCGCCAACCCGCCGTCGGTGAACCGACTGCTCGGTATCCTCTGGCTCGGGCATCTCTTATACCCGGAGAAGCAGGAGACAAACACCAAGGAGGACGTGGTCGAGTTTTTCAGGCTGTTCTATTCGATAGATCTCTCGGACGCCCTGTACGAGGAGGTCATGAAGGACGCAATGTAGGGTCTGGCGTGCCTACTTGTCCTCCAGTGTCGTCTCGACCTCGGCCATCCGCCCCGAGGCAAGCTCCTCGGAGATGAAGACCTGCCCGCACGACGGGCATCGGGGCACGTCGGTGCGAAACACGTGTCCAAGGTAGCTGAACCCGGTCGACATGGGGATCATCTCCACGTCGCACTTGGCGCAGACAAGCCTTTTGGTCTCTTCCATCTCCGTCAGTCCTCCAGCTCTATCTTCATCCGGTGCGAATAGGCGTTGTGCAGGATGAAGCCCTCGGGAGAGGGCTCGTACTCCACCCAGTAGGTGGTGTAGCCTATCTCCTCGTACCCGTGGAATCTGCCCGTCTCCGGGTCTTTAACCCTGCGCGCGCTCGCCTCGCACTGCTCGACCGCGGTCAGCGCGTCCTCCTCCAGGAAGCGCCCCCTGTTCATCTTCTCGCGCAGCTCGGGCGACATGATCAGCTTTGCCCCGCTTTTCACCCCATCCTCACCTCCGAAAGGCTCCAACCCGGGCCAGTGTTCGGACAGCATCTCGGTCCTCAGGCGTTCGCGCCTCCTTCTGCGCTCGTCGAAGGAGGGAAGGGGCGAGGTCGAATCATTGATGCCGAAGAAGAGATCCAGCACGTGCCTGACCGGCTTGCCCTCGTGCGAGAGCACGTCGCGGCAGTTCGAGCAGTAGACCACATAGGGAGCCTCTCCGTCGTTGCGCCTGCGGTCGGCCAGCCAGGCCGAGTAGTTGGGGGCCGCTATGTCGATGTGCCCGCCGAACGAACAGCACTGGGCGTACCTCCCCTCGTAGGGCAGAGGAGCAAGCTCGTATCCCGCGGCGCGGACCAAATCTCTCGCGGCCCTCTGGGAGCCGGGCATGTTCCTGCTCGCGCACGGGTCGAACACCGACACGGCCGCGCCGTTCCCCCTGTCCGCGGGGGATACGCCGGATTCGGCCAAAACGTCCACCAGCAGTCTGCACTCAACCTCCGGCATGTAGCGCTCGAACATCGTCATGCAGGTGGGGCATGCCAGTATCACCTCCGGCTCGCCCAGCTCGCGCCATTCGCGAAGAAACTTTTCCCTGGCGGACCCGAACAGAGCCATGTCGCCCGCCCAGACCGCAGGAGCGCCGCAGCAGCCAAGCCCGAGGGCGGTGCCGGGCGACCGTTCGAGCAGAAAGCCGTAGGTCATGGACACGTACCTCGGGTCCGACGCGCCAAGCTGGCAGCCGGGGAAGAAGAGAAA
The DNA here is from genome assembly GCA_012521675.1 of Synergistaceae bacterium. NCBI lineage: Bacteria > Thermotogati > Synergistota > Synergistia > Synergistales > Synergistaceae > Synergistaceae bacterium. Next base: position 34,730 of record JAAYLU010000065.1, read on the forward strand.
AGTGCAAGGTGCGCCGGAGGGAGGGGGAGCGTAGAGCGAGGCCCTGCGGCTGTTCGAGAAATCCATGTCGCGAAGCCAGAATTCGTGAAACGCCCAGGGCATGGCGCCCTTCTCGTGCATCGCCTGGTGCGCGCCCCGGAGGAACTCGCCGACGTCTATCCCCTCCGGGCAGACCTCTCCGCATAGACCGCACTGGTTGCAGGTGGAGATCAGCCTGGTGGCCACCGTGCCGTCGCCGTCAAGCGTGCCGGGGGTGATGGTTATCCTGACCTCCTCCTCGATCCTCTTCGGGAACTTCTTGAAGTAGTTCATCATGCCGCAGTGGCGCACGCAGGCGTCGCAGCGGCACTGTATGCAGCGAGCGGCCTCGGAAGCAGCCTCTTCCTTCGTGTACGAAGCGCCCGACGACGGTAGCACCGCGGGAGCGTGCGCCATCGTGCCGGGAGCGAGCTTCATCCTGGTGGGAGGAGGAGGGACATGGCTTCTCATCGCCCCGGTCTTGAAGAAATCCTCGATGCACAGGGACGCCTTCAGTCCCTGGTTCAGCGCCTCCATGCGCCCCGCCCCGAGCAGCCCGCCCCCCAGGAAGACTCCGGGCAGAGCCGAGGCGAACGGCACGCCGTCGGGACATTCCGGCCGCAGGCCGAACGACTCCCCCTTCGGGCCGGTGGCGACATACACGGCGTCGTAATCCCGTCTAAGCTCCTCCATGTCCGTGATCTTTCGGTCGAGGAAGAGTCCGTACTTCTCATTGGAGAACTGGAGTTCGATGTCCTTGAGGAAGGCATCGGAATCCAGCTCGTCCCACAGGCCTCCTCCTATTCGTCCGCTCATCTCGAACAGGTCGACATGGTACTTCTTGTTAGAGAGCCTCAGGGCGCAAGCTAGCCCGCCGATGCCCGCGCCGATCACGGCTATCCTCTCTTTTTTTGCGGGCAGGTTGTAGCTGTTCGGGGCTCGGTTGGCCGCATGCACTATGGCCGCGTCCTCCAGGAGCCTCAGCGAAACCGGGGCGTCCACCTCGCCCCTCGGGCATGCGGCTCTGCAAGGCTCGTCGCACAGTGCGGCCACGATGGCAGGGAATGCGACGGTGTTCGAGTACAGGCGAAAGGCCGTGTTGAACGAGCCGCGCTTCATCCGCGCCGTGAACTCCCTCACATCCAGCCCGAAGGGGCAGGCGGAAGTGCAGAAAGCGGCCTCTTTCTCAAGGCAGTTCTCGATTATCCTACGTTTCATCTCATCCATGACTTGGCTCCCTATCCCTGCGCTGTCAGGTAGTAAGAGCAGAACGGTACGAACTTCCCGTCGTCGAAGACGTGCAGGCTGCACCTGCGCAGCCTCTCCAGGTCGAGGTTCCACGCGTCCTGGAAGGGCATGGACGTCAGAGTGAAGCTGAACGTGCGGGCGAACTTCAGAAAGCCATCGAGCGTCTTGAGGTCCGCCTCGCAGCAGCCGGTCTCCGTCGCGCTCTCGTCCTGTTCGGGGCGCTTCCACTTGCTGGTGATGAAGGAGCGGTTCTGGTCGGCCGTGACGGGAGACCCGCAGCTGCAACCTCTCCTGTGCAGGGGGTAGAGTCCCTGTTTGCGGGTGACCACGAAGTCCGCGTGGAAACCGCACAGCGGGTGGGTGAACCTGGCGGGGAGAAGGGTGTCCATCCCCACCAGCCCGTCCGTCTGCTCGACAATGGCGGTTAGCAGCTCGTCCAGGGTGAATCGGTCCTCGTCCTTTGGCTGCGACGGTATGCGACCGAAGTAGCTGACCGGCTGAAAGTGGACGCCTCGGACGGCGGGGGAGCGGGCGACCGCATATCTGATGATTTCTCCCACCTGGTGGGTGTTCACTCCCGGGACCAGGGTCGGGACGAGGGTGACGCCGATATTGTTGGCGGCGCAGTTGTCGATTGCGCGGCTCTTTATCTCCGCCAAGTCCCTTCCTCGGAGAGAGCGGTGGATCTCGTCGTCCGTGCCGTCGAACTGGAGAAATGCGAAGGACAGCCCCGCCTCGGCCAGCCTCGCCACGTAGGCGGGGTCCTCCGCCAGTCGAATGCCGTTGGTGTTGAGCTGAACGTGGGCGCATCTGGCCTCGAAGGCCGCTCTGACTATCTCCGGCAGGTCGTCGCGCACGGTCGGCTCGCCGCCGCTTAGTTGAACCAGGGTCTTGCCGGGCTTCGCGAGGGCATTCAGACGGGCGTGAATCGTCTCTAAGGGTATGTCCTCGCCCTCGCCGCCGTCCGCGAAGCAGAAGGTGCATCGGATATTGCAGCGCTTGGTCACCTCCAGCACGGTGCAGCAGGTCTCCTGGCGGTGCTCCGGGCAGAGACCGCACGCGTGCGGACAGCTCTCGTTCTCCCCGGTCGCGATCGTCGGCTCCTCGCCTCTCCAGGAGTCGATGTCCACCAGGCCGCGCCACAGGAGCGCGGAGAAGTCACCGTGCCGCGGGCAGCTCTTTTCCAGGTAGATCGCCCCGTCGCGCTCGACCTGTGTTGCGGGGATCCTCTCCAGGCAGACGGGGCATACGCTGTAGGTGTGTCTGGCTGTTTTTTTCATGTGCGACCTCCGCTTTGCTTAGTTCGATAAAAAAGGGGCGGACCCGGTCCGCCCCTTGAATCAGCAATTCGAGTCCTTTAGAAGAATCTCTCCCCCTCGGCGCCTCCAAGCGGGACGAAGTAGTCGTCCGGCCCGACTTTGACGGGGTTGGCCTTTATATTCTCAAGCTCCTCGTAAAGATCGGAGCCGAGGAAGTACTTCTTCGGCGGCTCTATCTTACCACCGGCGGCCAGCGTGTCTATTCCCGCCTTCACCTTCTCGGGGGTGGCGGGCATCTCGTGCACGCGCACTCCGCAGGCGTTGTAGATGGCGTTCAGCACGGCCATGTGCCCGGAGGACTGGAAGCCCTCGGACGCTCCGGAGGAGCCGAAGGGGCCGGCCTCGTCGGGACGCTCGTAGTAGATCGCCTCGATCTCGTCTGGAATCATATCGATGTACGGCACTCCGCTCGAAGCTATGTTGGTGTGCTTCTTGACGTCGTCGTAGTTCTCGCCCAGGGCGAAGCCGATCGCGTGCGAAATCCCGCCGAAGGCCTGTCCGTTGACCGAATCGATGTTGCCTATCTTGCCCACGTCGCTGACGCAGGTGAAGCGGAGCACGGTCGTCTTGCCCGTGGCCGTGTCGACTTCGACCTCCGCCAGGTTGAGACAGTAGGTGAAGGCCGGGGTCGGGTCGCCCACTCCAGTGTTCGGGTCGAGCCTGCACAGGCCGGGAAGCGAGGTGTTGGAGTAGGTGCCGAAGTACTTGGTCTCTAGCCCCTCCGCCTTCATCTCCTCGTAGGTCCTGTAGGTGCCGTCGGGCTTGCGCATCGCGCCTAGCAGCTTCTCCGCCGCGATGATTGTGGCGTTGCCGCTCATGAAGTGGGTGCGGCTGGCGCCCGACATTCCCGAGTCGGGGCAGAGCTTGGTGTCGTTCTGTACCAGCTTTATCTGCTCCGGCGTCACTCCGAGGGGTTTGAGCGCCTCCAGGGTCAGCATGAGGGAGCCTATGTCACCTCCCTGCCCGAGCTCCTGGTAGGTGTCGTACTTGGTGAAGGTCCCGTCCGGGTTGATCTCGAGCGCGACGGTGGACTTGTCCGTGCCGCCCTCGGTGACGTTGAAGCCTCCCCAGGAGAGTCCGACCCCGCGCCTCTTTTCGGGCGTGTCGGCGGCATTCGCCTCGACTACCGCCCTCTCGTACTTCGGGCGCATCATCTTCATCATCTCCTCCATCGGGTACTGGCGGAAGGGGTAGCTGTTGATGTTGGTCTGGCCCTCGCGGGCTATGTTTCTCCAGCGGAACTCGAACGGGTCGATTCCGGCCTTATCGGCGAGCATGTCCATGAGCGCCTCGCTGAGGGTGTAGGCCTGCGGGGAGCCGTAGCTGCGGTAGGCCGTGCCGAAGTTGTGGTTGGTGTTGGCTATGCGGGCCAGCCCGGCGGCGTGCGGCACGTAATAGGGGAAGAAGGCGAATCGCGGCTGCTTGGTGACTATGTCGTCGCCGCCCCATGAGTAGGCGCCGTGGTCCATTCCGTAGTCGAACTCCACCGCCGTGATCTTGCCGTTCTCGTCGCACGCGGCCCGGCCGTTGGAGTGGCAGGGGCAGCGCTTGCCGGAGAAGTGCTGATGCTCCTCGTAGCTCATCGACAGAGAGACCGGGGCCTTCATGACCGCCGCCGCCGCGCCTGCGAGGCAGAGGTCGCCCGCGTTGGTCGACCAGCCAAAGCTTGCGCCGGTCGGGTTCATAACTACGCGGAGCTTGTCCCTCGGCACGCCGATCGAGTTGCCGATGCGCCCTATCGAGGAGTACACTCCCTGCGACTTGCACTGGAACGTCAGGAAGCCGTCCTCGTCGAAGTAGGCCTGCACGCTGTCGCCCTCGATGGTCAGGTGCGGCTGGCGCGAGGAGTAGAAGCTGCCCTCCGCGCTGTAGGCCGACGAATCGATGATCTCCGCGACCTTGGACGCGTCCTCGAGCCCCGCTCCCTTCAGAAGCGGCTGCATGCAGAAGATATTCGGCGTATCCTCGTGGACGCGCATGGCGTCCGGCATAACCGCGTCCAGGAAGTTCAGGTACTCCGGAAGCTGTTCGATCTCGACCTTGACCTTGGCCGCGGCCGCACGGGCGTGGTCCTTGGTGTCGGCAACGGCAAGCGCCACCACGTCTCCGTAGCGGAAGATCTTCTTCTCGTTGAGCACCTCGCGGCTCGGCGCCATGACGGTCGTGCGCTCGTGCATCTGCCCCTCCGCCATGATGTTGGTGCCGCCCGCGGCCCTGATGTCGGCCGCCAGGATTATCTTCTTGACGCCGGGCATCTTCTCCGCCTCGGATATGTCGATGTTCAGTATCTTCGCGTGGTGCGCCGCCCTCGGCTGGACCATAGCCACGTGCAGCGTCTCCGCCGGCATCTTCAGCTCCTGGTCGTCGCCGTAGTCCGCCAGGCCGCATACCTTGGCCAGAGCGGTCGGACGGACCACCGGCTTGCCGTAGTAGCCGTCCTCGGTGGAGAAGGAGGGGCCGATCTCGTCCATCGCACCCTCCCCGCGCACGACCTTCGCCGCCTCCATCACAGCGTCGACTATCTGCTTGTAGCCGGTGCAGCGGCATACGTTCCTGTGCTTCTGGAACCAGTCGCGGACCTCCTTGCGCGTCGGGCTGTCGTTCTCCATGAAGAGGGCGTAGGCGGATACGATGAACCCGGGTGTGCAGAAGCCGCACTGCACCGCGCCCAGCTTCATGAAGGCGACCTGCAGCGGATGCAGGTTCGCTGGGGTCCCTATGCCTTCAAGCGTGATGACCTCGCTGTACTCCGGCACGTTGGAGATCTTCCTTGTGCACGAGCGCACCAGCTTGCCGTCCAAAATGACCGAGCAGGAGCCGCAGACCCCCGTGTCGCATCCGATCTTGACGCTGGTAAGACCCAGCCTGCGAAGCACCTCCGCCAGCGAATCCTTGGCGGGGTCGCAGATAAAAATTCTGTTCACTCCGTTGATCTTGAGCCACATCTTGCGAAAAGCCACGTCAGTTCCTCCTTATTCGTCGCTTGTGCTGAAAAAAGCTACAGGTAGCTGCACACGTACTCCGCAATCTCGGTGCAGCGTATCTCGAAAGTATGGTCCGACGGCACCATGAAGTGCTCGCCCTTCGGGCATTTCTTCCAATCGTCCTTCGCGTCGAGCCGGTACTCTACGACGCCGTTGCTGATCTCCATCTTCTCCCGGGTCGAGGTGGAGAAGGAGTAGCTCCCGGGCAGCATGATGCCCACGGTCTTCCTCTCTCCCTCCGTGGTCCAGAAGGAACGGCTGGTCACCTTGCCTCCCTCGTAGACATTTCCCGTCACCGCCATGTCCACGGACTTGAAGACATCCATGAGGATCGCCCCTTTCAGATGCGGGCTCCGTCGCGGAGCCCGCGGGTTTCTACTAGTATAAGTAAAGAGGGAGTGGATATGCAATATTTTGATTTTTTTGGTTGGAACTGTTTTGTTTTGACATGTTTTGCCAATTAAAATCAACAGGGCTCTCTCGGTCGAAATGTGCCAAAAGGAAGGGGTGGCGCCTTGATCTTATCAGAGATGAAGTTCGCATTCAGAAAACTATTTTCTTGTTGGCAATGGAGTCGGATATAGGGTATAATACCGCCCAGCGGGACGAAGTTTGTGAAACGGACAACTTCTTTGCATTTGCGAGGTCGCAAGGCGAGCCCCGCGGAGTAAAAGCCTCCGAGCCGCGCTTCCTAAAGGGTCGATCCCCAAGGGGTGCGGTCGACAGGGTATGTCCGGAAACGGACATGCCTCCCGTGTTAGGAAAGGAGGACGAGCTGCCTGCTGATGTGTCTGCGGGGATCGTCGACCTTTTTTGACCGGCGTCCCCGTTTTTTGTGTGTTTTCAGGAGGAGTTCGGCGCATGGAAAGAGAGATAGTTCCAGTGGAGCAGGCGGTCGGAAGAGTCATAGAGCACGACCTGACCCTCATCGACCCGGACACCGGGTTCAAGGGGGCGAAGTTCCGCAGGGGACACACCATTCGACCGGAGGACATTGCAGTTCTCCGGCGCATGGGCAAATCCAATATCTCGTTCCTGAAGCTTAGCCCGGACGAGGTTCACGAGGACGATGCGGCCCTCCGGCTGGGAAGGCGTTTGGCGGGGTACGGCGTCGACCTGGTCGGCCCGGAGGAGGGCAAGTGCTCCCTGAAGGCCAATCGCGACGGGCTGCTGCTCTACGAGGACTCGGACGTCGATTTCGTCAACGACGATCCGGACTGGATTCTCACGACACTGCCGAACAAGGTCCCTGTGAAGAAGGGGCATACGGTCGCCTCCTTCAGGATTGGGCCGCTGGTCGCGAGAGAGGATCAGGTCGCCAGGGCGGAGGCGGTCAAGCCCATCTCGGTGAGGGAGTGGCTGCCTCTCAGGAGCGCCCTTGTCATCACTGGGCGGGAGCTGTTCGACGGTACTGTTAAGGATGCATTCAAACCCAGGCTTGAGAAAAAGCTTGCTTTCTACGGGGGAGAGTTCCTCGGTGGAGTCACGGTTCCGGACGACCGGGACATGATAGCGGGAGCGATCTCCGCGTGGCTCCACGAGGGGGCCGACCTGGTCTTGTGCACCGGAGGAATGAGCGTCGACGCCGACGATCTCACCCCTTCGGCGATAAGCGAGGTCTGCGATAGAGTTGTTTTTCGAAGGGTGCCGGTCATTCCGGGCACCAATATAATGATGGCGGTCTCGGGAGGCTCCTGTGTGCTCGGGGTCCCGGCCGCGGCAGCGTTCATTGAGAGGACGTCGCTCGACATACTTCTCGACAGGATCTTCGGAGGCGTTCCTCCCGACGGAAAAGAGGTCAGAGAATGGGGAAAGGGGGGATTGTGCGTTAACTGCAATTCCTGCGGCTATCCTATGTGCGCCTTCGCGGCGCGGTAGCCTGTCGAAAATCTTTGAAAAAGGAGACCGAACCATGGAGACAAAAATGATCACCGCCGTAATCAATGGGCGTACGATCACGGCGAAACCCGGGTCCACGATCCTGGAGGCGGCCCGGGCGAACGACATCTACATACCGACTCTATGCGATCATCCCGCTCTGCCGCCCAGCGGCGCCTGCCGGGTATGCGTCGTCGAGGCGGAGAAGAACCCCAAGCTTCTCACCGCCTGCACGACTCCCCTGACGGAGGGAATGGTCATAAAGACCAACAGCCCCAGGATCCACGCCGCGCGCAAGGCCGTCGTGGAGATGATACTCATCAGGCACCCCCTCGACTGCTTCTCTTGCGAGGCCAACGGCAGATGCGAGCTGCAGGATCTCGCCTACGAGCTCGGGATTGAAGAATCGCCGTTCCGCGAGGAGGGCGACGTCAACACCCACCTCGAGCTCGACGATACGAACCCCTTCTACGTCCGCGACATGAACAAGTGCATCCTCTGCGGCCGCTGCGTCCGCGCATGCGACTGGAGGGCAGGCTACCACGCCATCGACTTCATGTTCAGAGGAATAAATACACAGATCGACCCGCCCGTCGGGGTAAAGCTAGAGGACGAGGGCTCCGACTGCGTCTTCTGCGGACAGTGCGTGCAGGTCTGTCCCGTGGGCGCGCTGGTCGAGAAGAAGTCCATGGGGCAGGGCAGGCCGTGGCAGACGAAGACAGTCCGCACCACATGCCCGTACTGCGGAGTCGGCTGCCAGCTCGACCTTCACATGAAGGGCGACCAGATCGTAAGGGTCACCGGCACCGAGGACGGAATGCCCAACCTAGGCAGGCTCTGCGTCAAGGGCCGCTTCGCCTACGACTTCATCTACTCCGACGAGAGGCTGACCAAGCCCCTCATCCGCGTTCGCAGGGGCAAGGACAGAAGCCTCGACGACACCTTCCGCGAGGCCTCATGGGACGAGGCGCTCGACCTGGTCACCACCAAGCTGAAGGAGGTGATGCAGAAGCACGGGCCGGACGCCGTTGGCGGAGTAAGCTGCGCACGCAGCCTCAACGAGGACTCCTACAGCATGCAGAAGCTTTTCCGATCGGTATTTGGAACAAACAACATCGACCACTGTGCACGTGTATGACACGCTCCCACAGTAGCGGGGCTACTGACTAGCTTTGGAGCAGGCGGAATGACCAACACGGTGGGCGAGTTCGCGAAGGCGAAGCTCATGTTCTGCATCGGAACCAACATGACCGAGGCGCACCCCGTGGCCGCGACCTTCCTCAAGAACGGGGTGGAGTCCGGATCCAAGCTCATCGTGGTCGACCCGAGGAGGCAGGAGCTCGCCGACTACGCCGACATCTTCGCCCAGCTTCGCGTCGGCTCGGACATCGCCTTCCTGAACGGAGTTATGAACGTCCTCATCAACGAGGACCTGTACGACAAGGAGTTCGTCGAGAAGAACTGCGAGAACTTCGACGAGTTCAAGGCGAAGATAATGGAGTACCCCGTCAGCCGGGCCGCCGAGATCAGCGGAGTGCCCGAGCAGACGATAATCGACATCGCCAGGATGCTCGGCAGCATCAAGCCGGCCATGGTGATCTACACGCTCGGCATCACCGAGCACGTGTCGGGCAAGCGCAACGTCATGACGCTGGCCAACCTCCAGATGCTTCTCGGCAACATGGGAGTGGAGTGCGGCGGCGTGAACCCGATGCGCGGACAGAACAACGTGCAGGGCGCGTGCGACATGGGCGCGCTTCCGAACATGTACCCGGGCTACCAGAGCGTGGCGAACCCCGAGCTCAACAAGAAGTTCGCGGACTTCTGGGGCAACGAGTCGCTGCCCGACAAGCCGGGCATGATGATCGGCCACATGGTCAACGGCCTGGCCGATGGCAAGCTGAAGGCCTTCTGGATCTTCGGCGAGAACCTCGTCGCCACCGAACCGGACCCGCGTCACGTGGCTCACTGCCTGAACTCCGCGGAGTTCCTCATCGCCCAGGACATCTTCAACACAGAGACCACCCAGTACGCCGACGTGATCCTTCCATCGGCCGCTTGGTGCGAGGACGAGGGCACGTTCACCAACACCGAGCGCAGGGTTAGCCGCGTGCGCAAGGTCAAGGAGGCGCCGGGCGAGGCGAAGCCCAACTGGTGGGTCTTCAAGGAGATCGCCAGGAGGTTCGGCCATGACTGGCCGTCCACCGGCGGACAGGAGCTGTGGGACAACGAGATAGCCAAACTCTGTCCGGCATTTGCGGGAGTCAAGTTCGACCGCATGGACAACATCGGCGGCATCCAGTGGCCCTGCCCGACCGAGGAGCATCCCGGAACTCCCATACTGCACAAGGACGGCAAGTTCTCCCGCGGCAAGGGACTCTTCCAGGCCATCGACTGGGTGCCCAGCAGCGAGGTCCCCGACGAGGAGTACCCGATAGTGCTCAGCACGGGACGCCGCCTTGTTCACTACCACTCAAGGACCCAGACCGGCCGCTCGAAGGGCATGAACGAGCGCATGCCGGAGGAGTTCGCCGACATCTCCGTGCAGGACGCGGAGAGGCTGGGGATCGCCCACGGCGAGACCATCCGCGTAGTATCGAGGCGCGGCGAGGTCAAGATCAAGGCCAACGTTTCGAAGAGGATCGCCCCCGGCATGGTCTGGATGTCCTTCCACTTCTGGGACACCAACGCGAACCATCTGCTGAGCGGCGACCTGGAGCACTTCGATCCCGACACACTTACCCCGTCGTTCAAGGCGTGCGCGGTTAGGATCGAGAAGATAGCGTGATGAAGTACGGACGGTTCGAGTCCTACGAGGCTTTTCTCAAGGAACTTGAACTCTTCCACGGCAAGCCCGCCCCCGGAGGAGTGCTGGCCCTGCACATGGTCAACATGGCGTGGGAGCTGCTCCCCGAGGGCATCCTGATGGACGTGATCTGCGAGACGCGCAAGTGCATGGCGGACACGGTCCAGCTCCTGACCCCCTGCACAGTGGGCAACCACTGGCTCAAGGTCGTGGACACCGGCCGATTTGCCGGGGTATTCTACGACAAGCAGACGGGGGAGGGAGTGCGCATATCGCTGAGCATGGACAAGCTGAAGGACTGGCCACGCGTCCAGGAGTGGTACCTGAAGCTGATCCCGAAGCACGAGCAGAGCCTCGAGGCCATACTCGACCAGATAAACGAGGCGGGCCCGGCCCTCTTCGACGTCGAGGAGGTCACGGTGGAGCCCGAACTCATAAAGGTTCGAGACAAGGTCCCCCCGGTGATCTGCCCCGTATGCGGCGAGGCCTATCCGCCGGATCACGGTCCGGTCTGCAGAGGCTGCGCCGGGCTGACGGATGACTACTATCACAAGCGGAATCCGGGCAAGGCGGTAGGCGAGAACTAAAGCGCAAGGACGGAGGGAGGGCGAGAGCCCTCCCTCCTGCTGTTGAGTCCTGTTGGATGCGCCAGCGTCGTCATCCCGAATGAACAAAGCGGATACCGTTATCCAGAAGGACTGGCATTCCTGTCATCCCGAGGCAGGTTTATAGCCGAGGGATCTGGTTTTATGGCGACGAAAAGTGAGATCCCTCCTCCCTCCGGTCGTCGGGATGACAAGTGGGGCCGGTCGTCCCGAACGAGAATGAGAAGGCGGCCAGGGGCGTGCCGCATTCGGGTAGGAGGGGGCGGATCGTTCGCTATCCCGAGGCGGGAGGGCCGAGGGGAGGGTTCTCAAGTCTCCACATTCTGTTCTGCAATAAAAATCATCAACAGGGAGGGTGGCAACATGAGGATTTGCCTGCTTGCGTGCTGCATCTGCGCTGCGCTTTTGTTTTCGGCGCGGGCCGGGATTGCGTTCCAGAGAGTGGAGAAGAGCGAGGAGGAGTGGCGTGCCATTCTGACCCCGGAGCAGTTCCACGTGACGCGCGAGAAGGGGACTGAGCGCGCGTTCACAGGTGCTTACTGGGACCATCGCGAGAGGGGAGTATACGCCTGCGTCTGCTGCGGTGCCGAGCTCTTCTCGTCCGACGCAAAGTACGATTCCGGCTCCGGGTGGCCCAGCTTCTGGACCGCCCTGGAGGGGGCGCCGATAGCGGAGCAGCGCGACACTTCTTTCGGGATGATCCGCACCGAGGTGCACTGCTCACGGTGCGACGCCCATCTCGGGCACCTGTTCAACGACGGCCCGCCGCCAACAGGGCTTCGCTACTGCATCAATTCCGCGTCGCTGGACTTCCTCCCGGCGGACGAATGAGGTTCTTCGTCTAGGTGCGCGACTGATCAAATCAGTGGAATAAGCGGAGGGCGGTCAATACCACGAGACAAGCTCCACTGCCTTGACTCCCAGTGCAATGATCGGCTCAGCGCGCCATCCTCTTGACGCTCGTGACTCCGTCGTGCTGCTGCACGCGGAATCTGAACGAGGGGGCCTCCCTCTCCAGGGCTGCCTTCGCGCTTGGCGGCAACCGGTTCAGCGCGTCAGTCAGGTCGGATAGTTCTTCTTCGGTGAGCTCGGGCGATCTCCCGGCTCGGGCGGGAGCGTGCAGCTCGAAGTTCAAGAGGCCTCCGTCGCTTGAGACCGAGTAGTCGCCCAGCCAGGGGATCGCGAACATGGCCTTGTCGAGCTCGTGCATTGGGATGAACGCCCCGCCGGTTGTTACGCCGTTGCTCGCCCTGCCGGTGATCTCCAAGCCTCTGAGGATGGAGCCGCATCGGCACGGGCCGGGAAGGAAGCGCCCCCTGTCGCCTGTGCGGTAGCGGAGGAGGGGTGTGCCGGTCGCGCACAGGGTGGTCAGCACCACCTCGCCGAACTCTCCCTCCGGCAGCGGGGCAAGCGTCGTCGGATCGACGACCTCGAACAGGTAGTTGCCCTCCATCACGTGGAGCCAGTTCCTCTCCTCGCACTCTAGCGCCCCTCCGTACAGTGTCTCCGTCAGGCCGTAGTGACGCCGGGCAGAACATCCCCAGGCCCTCTCTATCGCGGACACAAGGCTAGGCGCGGCGTAGTCGGCGCACAGCAACACCTGAGACAGCCCTCTTCCCAGCCTGGAATCCGGCCCTCGCGCCAGCGACAGCACCTGGGCGGGCATCCCTATCAGGCACTGCGCTCCAATCTCGGCGACTTGCTCCAGCGCCGTCCTCCCGTCGAGCGGGGAGTGCAGCACGCACTCCCTCTCCGGTGCCACCGCGCGCACCAGCAGATCCCCTATGCTGCCGGGTCTCTCTCCTGGCAGCAGCACAAGCGCTCTCCCTCCGGGGGGCAGAAACGTGGTCATTCCCACCCGGAAGATATCGATCGTAGCAGCCAGGTCCTCCTCCGTGAAGAAGAGGCGCTTGCCCTCGCCCGCGGTGCCGGATGTACGAAGGGTGACCACCCGGGCTACCTCGTCCTGGGGGACGGCCATGAAGCTCATCGGGCTGTTCGCGATGTCGTCCGGAAGTGTCGGTGCGAGGTTGAAAAAGTCATCCAGTGACGCCGGAAAGCCCTCGGGGATCCCGGAAAGCCTCTCCGCGTAAAAAGGGCTGCACCTCCGCGCCTCCTCGACTACGGAACGAAGGCGCTCAAGCTGGTATCTCTCTATCCCCGCCCTGCCGAAAGGCTCTCCCGTCCTGCCCGCGACCCACTCGTCAAGGGTCGGTCTCATATTATCGAATTGTCGAAGGCGGGCGGTGCGTCGGTCGGGTCGATGCCGCCCTCCATAAGCAGCTCCATGGACTTGACCCAGACGGAGCGGACTAGGAGGCCGCAGCGCGCCCGACCGTGCTTGTCCAGTATGTCGCCGCACATGATGCTCTCCCCCGCGCACAGCTCGTCCCGGAACCACTCGACCAGCCGCCTGACCATCATTCTGAACATCGGGTGCTCCGTCTCTCCGTCCGCGCCTTTCCCGGCGTAGTAGCCCAGAAGGCACGCGCCTCCCAGCAGAGCGCCGCAGGTGGCGTTGCTGTGCCCCAGCCCGAGCGACAGCCCCCCGGTCGCTCGAATAAGAGAGGCGTCGTGTTCCGCCCCGGTCTGGCGAAGGGCCATCAGCAGCAGTATCTGGCTGCAGTGGTAACCCTTGCCCTCGAAGGAGAGCAGTTCGATCTGAAGTTCGTCGAGGTCGAAGTCGCTCATCACTTGTCCTCCAGGATCTTTTCGACTTCCAGCATCTTGCCCGTCGCAAGCTCCTCCGGGATAAAGGTCATCCCGCAGGAGGGGCAGGTAGGAAGATCAAGGGTGAAGACGCTGCCGAGGTATGTCAGCTCCATCTTTCCCATCTCCATCTTTACCCCGCAAGCGCCGCACTCGGCGTCCAGGTATCTCTCAAAGGACTTGGTCAGCTCTTTCATGGCTCGTCCTCCGCACCGACCACTGTCATCCTGTGGCTCCATCCTCCGTGCACGTCATACGATCCGTCGTCACGAGGGGAGTAGGTCACCCAGTAGGTGACCGACGCCGGCCTCAGAGAGGCGGTCAGCACGCCGTCGGGCGATCTCATTCTTTTGCCGCTCCTCTCCGCTCCCCGGATCGTCCTCTTGACCGTGTCCAGCATAATTCTGCGCTCGGACAGCAGGGCCTCCGCCTCCGGCGAGAGGTGCACTATGACCGACTCGTGCTCCTCCATAAGGTCATCCTCCTTCCACAGATCCCTCTTAAGGGAGCGGACCAGCGCAACCCGGTTCTCCCTCTGGTCGGAGTAGCTTACAGCGACGCCCCCTGCAGGATCGTCCTCGCCGCCGGGGAAAAGGATGTCGAGCAGGTATGCGGCGGGCTTTCCCGACTGAACGAAGCTGTTGCGGCACATGGCGCAGTAGACCAGGAAGTCGTGCTCGCTCTCGCCGCCCCTCGCCTTAGCGGACGCGCGGGCGAGGTCGGGGTTGGCGCACTCCTGCAGGCCGCCGAAGCCGCAGCAGAAGGTCAGCTCGCCGGACAGGGGCGGCTCCTCGAATCGCACCGAGGACTTGGCCAGGATGCTGCGGACGGCCGACCGCACGACCGGCATCTCGGCCGCTGTGCACGGATCCGCCACTGCCAGGACTCGCTCGGGAACATGCACCGATTCCGGCAGCTCCATCCCGTCGAGCAGCTCCCACAGCGATAAGGTGCTCATCTCCGGCAGCTTTCTCCTGAACAGCGACAGGCAGCTTGTGCAGGCGACTATGACCATAGGAGAGCCCATCGACCTCCACTCGTCCATCATGAGATCGAGCCCGGCGCTCGCCATGTCGTCGCGACCGGCCCACTCCGCGGGAGCGCCGCAGCAGCGGAGCCACATCCCGACCCCGCCGTCGAGCCGCTTGCGCAGGAAGTCGTAGAGATGCTTGGTCGCGTCCGGGGAGGAGCCCGACAGCCTGCATCCGGGGTAGAGCAGGTAGGCGGGTCTGGCGACATCCGGGTCGCCGCGCAGCAGGGCGGCCTTCGGGGAATTGTAAAAGCTCATGTCCTCCAGCGCGAAGTCGTGCGCGGACGGGGGCATCTTCTCCTGCTCGATCATCTCACGCCTCGCCTCGGACACCAGGTCGGCCATGGAGAAGCCCTCGGGGCAGATCCTCTCGCACCTGCCGCACAGGGAGCAGGAGTTTATCATGGTGTTGGCCAGCCTGGTCCCCTGTATCACGGACAGATTGTTATAGACCTCGCGAGCGAACTTCTTCGGGTAGCCCTTGTAGTTCTGCATGAAGGCGCAGTGCTTGACGCATTCAAGGCACTCGCACATCAGGCAGCGCTCCGCCTCGGCGACAGCCTCCTCCGAAGTGAAAGAGTCCCCGTTCGCCTCGACCGGCGGCACGGGAGCGACTCCCTCCGTAGAGGTGAAGAGCCTGGTGGGGTATGGACCTTCCTTCTCGCGTGCCGAGTGAAGGGAAGCCCCCTGCATATGCCGCTCCACCGACTTCATTCCTCGCCTTCCGTCAGCCGCCCTCGTTATGAAAGACGGGGAATCGCCGCCGGCGAACAGACCCTCAACCCGAGTGGCCAGGCTGACCGAATCAGTGGACACGATGTCGTCCAGGACGGCTACCGCCCGGGGGTCGTCAAGCCCGGCGTAGGCTCCGTCGAAGGATTCGATCAGCTCCGCCAGGGGAGAAAGCTCGCTCCACGGCAGGAAGGAGGCCCCTCCCTTGCGAAGCCAGGCTATCTCCCGCGACGCGACGTCGTCCGTCACGACGGGTGACAGGCCGGTAAGCAGCGATGCCGGGTCCTCGTCGCAGTAGACGGTGACGGAGTAGCCCTTCCTAACTCCGTCGGATGCCGCGCAGAGGGAGCTTAATCCGCAGCCCAGCACTGCGACTTTCTTCCCACTCTTCGGGATCAGCAGGGGGGCCCTCTTGAGCGCTCCCTGCTCGACGCAGGCCCTCTCGATCAGCCCAAGCTCTATCGAACCGCCAAGTTTGGCCCGTCTGCACGCCTCCCTGCAGGGGGCATCGCATATCCGCGCCAAGACCTCCGGCAGGGGAAGTGCCCTCTCGATCAGTTTTCTCGCGTCGTTGAAGCGCCCCGCTTGAACGAAGCCACAGAGCGCCCGTCCGTCCAGATGGAGCGGGCAGGCGGCCTGGCAGAAGGGAGGCTCGTCCTGGACGCACTTGGACTCGAACTCGATAAGTCTCGCTTTTTCCATTAGCCACCTCGTCTTTCAGATGAAAAGGGGAGGCGCGTTACGCGCCTCCCCGCCAGTCGATAAAATTACTTTCCGAGTGCTGCCAGCACCTTCTCCGGAAGTGCGGGCAGCCTGGTCACACGGGCGCCGCAGGCGTTGTAGATCGCGTTGATGATGGCAGCGTGCGGGCTGGTGAGCGGAAGCTCTCCGATCCCGGCCGCTCCGTGCGGTCCGTCCTCGCGGTGCTCCTCGAAGTAGATAAGCTCTATGTCGTCCGGGATGTCCTTGATGTATGGGAATCCCGCGCCCGGCATGGTGGAGTGCTTCTCAATATCCTCGTAGTCCTCCGTCAGGGCCAGGCCAATTCCCTGCGCCAGACCGCCGTAGTTCTGTCCGTCGACGACCAGGCGGTTGTTGATCTTGCCGCAGTCGCACATCAGGGTCATCCTGTCGACCTCGGTCTTGCCGGTATCGGTGTCGACTGTGACCTCGGACATGAAGACGCCGTACATGTAGATCACGAACGGCGAGCCCTGGCCGTCCTCGGGGCCGCAGGCGACCCCGGCGACGGCGGACCACTTGCCGGCAAAGGAGGTCGGCTTGCCCGCTGCGACCAGCTCGTCGTAGGTCATGTAGCCGCCGCCCGGCTTGGCCGTCTCCTTCAGCAGGGTCTCGCAGGCCACGCGGATCGCGTTGCCGGTCATGACCTGGGAGCGAGACCCGCCCGCGGGGCCGGAGTTCGGGCACTTGGCGGTGTTGGGCCAGGTGAATCTGAGCTTCTCCGGGGCCACGCCCATCGGACGAAGCGCCTCGTGCGCGGTGCCGATCGCACCCATGTCCGCGCCCTGCCCGTGGTCCTCCCATGCGGTGCATACCGTGAAGGTGCCATCCGGGTTCATGTCGATGCGGGCCTCCGAGCCGTCCGGGCCGTCGAGGCCGCAGCCGTAGACTCCGACCGACAGGCCGACGCCCTTCTTGAAGCGGCTGGTCGATCCCTCCGTCGCGCGCTTCTTGGCCAGCTCGTACTTGGGCTTGAGCGCCTCGAACATCTTGGGCAGGCTGTAGGACTCGGGGGCCTGTCCGGTCGGGTTGGTGCTTCCCGGGCGGTATACGTTCTTGTAGCGCAGGTCGAACGGGTCCATGCCGAGCTTCTCGGCCAGTTCGTCCATCAGCACCTCGGAGGAGAAGAGCGATTGCGGCGAGCCGTAGGCGCGGAAGGCCGAGCCCCAGGCGTGGTTGGTGCAGACAGTGCGCCCCTCCCCGCGGATGTTCGGGATGTCGTAGCCGGCGCCCATGAACTGGGTGCCGCGAAGAGTGACCAGATCGCCGAACTCCGAGTAGGGCCCGTGGTCGACCGCGAAGTCAGTCTCCATGGCCAGCAGCTTGCCCTCCTTGTCGGCGGCGAACTTCATGTTGACGAAGAAGGGGGATCTCTTGCCCGTGTACTGCTGCTGCTGCGTCCAGGTGTAGTTCAGGGCGACCGGGTGTCCGGTGGCCAGGGCGGCCGCTCCGACAAGCGCCTCCATCGTCGGGCTGAACTTGTAGCCGAAGGTGCCGCCTGCCGGGTTGGTCACCAGCACAAGTTTCTCCGGCTCGACCCCGAGGCCGGGGGCGATCATGGCAAGATGCAGATGCACTCCGATGGACTTGGAGTGGATTACAAGCCTGCCTTCGTGGTCTGTGTAGGCGAAGCCCACGTCCGGCTCTATCGGCATGTGAGGCTGGCGTCCGACGTAGAAGTCGTCCTCGACGGTTACGACGTCGGAACGAGCGAATATCGGAGCGGTGTCCTCGCCCTTCTTGATCTTCTGAGTGTAGTATATGTTCGGAGTTCCCGGATGGATCTCGATGGCGTCGTCGGCCATCGCCTCGGGGGCGCTCATGTAGGCCGGGAGCACCTCGAGGTCGAGTTTGACCTTCTCCGCCGCCGCGACGGCGTTCGGGTAGGTATCCGCGCAGACTATCGCCACCGCATCGCCGTACTGGAAGACCTTCTCGTCGCAGAGGATCGGGCGGTCCCATCCGTCGCCCAGGTTGGTCGGGAAGGTGATGAGGCCCGTAATGCGGTTTTTGCCCTTGATGTCCTTGTGGGTTACGATCTTGTAGACGCCCGGCATCTTCTCCGCCTCCGAGGTGTCGATCCCCTTGATGTTGGCGTGAGACACCTTGGCCTGCACCAGAGCTGCGTGAAGAGTCTTCTTCGGCATCTTCAGGATAAGGTCTGCACCGTAATCGAGAGTGCCGGTGACTTTGGCCACGGCCGTCGGGCGCGGGTACTTGCTGCCCCAGATCCGTCCGTCCTCCGGCATCACGAAGTCCAGCTCCTTCTCGTCCATCTCGCCTCTGAGCACCTTGGCCGCGTCCATCACCGCGTCGACGATGGGTATGTAACCGGTACAGCGGCAGGCGTTGCGGTTGAGTTGGAACCAGTCGCGCACCTCTTCGCGGGTCGGGTTGGGGTTGGTGTCCAGCAGTGCCTTAGTGGAGACGATGAAGCCCGGAATGCAGAAGCCGCACTGGGCTGCCCCGTGCTTGATGAAAGCCTTCTGGATCGGGTGCAGGTTGTCCGGGGTGCCAATTCCCTCAACTGTGACTATGTTAGCCCTCTCGGGGAGGCGGGACATCTTGTACACGCACGTGCGGGTTACCTTGCCATCCAGCAGGACGTTGCACGAGCCGCAGTGCCCCTGACCGCAGCCCACCTTGACGCCCGTCAGGCCGAGCTGCTCGCGAAGCACCGTGGAGAGAACAGCATCGTCCTCGACCACGATATTGCGCTCGGCGCCGTTGACAAAAAACACCTTCTGAATCATCCTGTTTCCAGCTCCTTTCGATTTACGGACACGATATGCGGGTGAGCGCTGTGCAGCTACGCTCTTCAGTCCCGTTCCGAAAGCCTGGTGAAACGAATTATCCCTCCCGTCCCTCCTCCTTTCGTCGTCTTGACAAATAAACGCCGCCCTCCGCGCAAGGAGGACGGCGTGCGCCGTATTCTGGACCTCCTTGCCAAAACGAAGGAGTAACATGCTCCGGTCACTGAATGGAACCGGATCCCGTATTCCGACAAAATTAGTCGGCTATTTTCTGAAAACCAGCCTTTGCCCGTCTATTATAAGGCATAAACCCGTCGAGGAAAACACAAGCTCCGGCGTAAAAAAAGACCGCCCCTGCCGCGGGGGCGGTCACGGATCGCTACCAGGCCTCGGCGAAGGCCGCGTTCGTGTAGATGTCCTCCAGCCTGGACTTGTGCCCCTGCTCCATCGTCGCCAGCTGCAGGAAGGCCTCCTTCTGCTCGGCTGTCTCGCTCATGTCGGCGAAGGAGCGGTAC
This sequence comes from Synergistaceae bacterium, assembly GCA_012521675.1. NCBI lineage: Bacteria > Thermotogati > Synergistota > Synergistia > Synergistales > Synergistaceae > Synergistaceae bacterium. The sequence goes on from JAAYLU010000065.1 coordinate 54,068, forward strand.
AGCTCCATCGCCTCCTGCTCCTTTTTCATGGCCAGAGCGATGGCGTCCTTGAACGCGATATCGGTCGACAGGGTCTGAAGCTCCACTGTCTCCGAGACCTTGTAGTCGTCCGGCGCCTTGAAGTTCATTTTTCTACCCTTGTCCGCAAGGTACCCTTCAAGAAGAAGCTTGTGATCAACCTCCTCCTCCGCAAGCTCTTCGAAAGTGTCCTTGAGCACGGCGTCTGTCACTTTCGCGGCCGCGTCCTTGTAGAACTCGTAGGCCTCTACCTCGCTCTCTATCGCCATCCTTAGTATCTTCTCGTACTCCATGATTATCGCCTCCTCGGGAAAAATTGCACTCGTCCGGTGGAAACAAAATTGCCCGGCTCCGTGCAGCAAATATATCTCATGCGCCGATTATGTCAATGGAGCAGGCACGCGTACGCGCCGTGCGAGCTTTTCGATTTGATACTGGATACTGTATCCGTTCTTTTTCTCTTTTATCTCGATGCATAAAAAAGGCGTTGCTCGTGTATAATAGTATTCGTGCAGCAAAGCATCTGAATAATCAGTAAAGGAGAGGTGTTCATGTCGGAACTGGAAAAGACTCAGGTGAGGAGCAGAAGCGAGACGTTGAGCATTCTTTTGGGAGCTGCGTTTCTAATGGCGACCTCGGCCATAGGCCCGGGGTTTCTGACGCAGACGATATCGTTTACGAACGAGCTGAAGACGGTCTTCTCGTTCGCAATACTTCTGTCGATTCTGATCGACATAGTGGTTCAGCTTAACATCTGGCGAGTGCTCGCGGTCTCGGGCATGAGGGGGCAGGACGTGGCGAACAAGGTCATGCCTGGGCTTGGCTACTTCCTGGGCTTCGCAGTGGCGCTGGGCGGGCTGGCGTTCAACGTCGGCAACGTCGGCGGAGCGGCGCTGGGATTCGAGGTCCTCTTCGGGACCGAGCAGATGGTGGGCGCGTTCATCAGCGCAGGCATAGCCATCGCGATCTTCCTGTGGAAGGATCTGGGCAAGGCGATGGACAAGTTCACTCAGATCCTCGGAATCCTTATGCTGATCCTCGTGTTCTACATCGTCTTCGTGACCAAGCCTCCGGTTATGGAGACGGTTTACGAGATGGTACGCCCGTTCAGCAGCGTGGATCTGCTCAAGGAGTACAAGTGGCTCGTGGTGCTCACATTGGTCGGCGGCACCGTGGGCGGCTACATCTCCTTCTCGGGCGCGCACAGAATAATCGATGCGGGTATTGTCGGCGAGGAGCATCTGGGAGAGATCACGAGAGGCTCCGTGAACGGGATCATGATAACGGGCGTTATGCGCTACCTGCTCTTCCTGGCCTTCCTCGGGGTGGTGCTGACCGGTACGGTTATCGACATGTCGAACCCGGTGGCCTCGGCCTTCCAGATAGGCGCGGGCGCGCTCGGATACCGCATAGCGGGCGTAGTCCTCTGGGCCGCGGCGATCACCTCGGTGGTCGGCGCCTCCTACACGTCCGTCTCCTTCCTGCGCACTCTGTTCAAGTTCGTGGACAACTACTACCGCTTCTGGATCATAGGCTTCATCCTGGCGTCCACGTCCATCCTCGCGACGGTCGGCCGCCCGGTCGCCCTTCTGATAGTGGCGGGCTCTCTCAACGGGCTGATCCTTCCCCTGTCGCTGGGATGCGTCCTTCTGGCCGCCCACAACAAGAACATAATGAAGGACTACAGGCATCCGATCTGGATGTCGGCCCTCGGCTGGGTGATAGTGGTCTTCACCGCGTGGATGGGCTTCAACTCCTTCACGGGCATAGTGCAGCTCTTTAAATAATCCTGCGATGGCAGGTTGACGTCAAGAGAAAGGAGGCGTTCGATGATTGACTGACAGAGAATACCCGAGGCTGCTCGGCGCGGGCGACGGCTGCGTGGTCGTGGAGTATGGAGACTCCATCGACATGGAGGTCAACACGCGCGTCGCCGCGCTTGCGGCGTCGGTCAGGGAGGCGGAGCCGCCGGGATTTCTGGACGCCGTGCCGACCTACAGGTCGCTGGCGGTCTACTTCGACCCGGTGGTCGCCGATGTCGACGCTCTTTATAGAAACCTGGAGAGGATGATGACCTCGTCCGGCGCGGGCGAGGGTGGTGCGAAGAGAAAGGTGGTAGTTGTACCGACCCTCTACGGCGGGGAGCATGGGCCGGATCTGGGCAACGTCGCGGAGCACACGGGACTCCCGGAGGAGGAGGTCGTAAGACGTCACGCGGCCAACGACTGCTACTGCTACATGCTCGGGTTCACGCCGGGTTTCGCTTACCTCGGGGGGATGGACCAATCTCTCGAGACGCCCCGCCTCAAGAACCCGCGCGAGCTGATCCCGGCCGGGTCGGTAGGAATAGCCGGCAAGCAGACGGGCATCTACTCGATCGCCAGCCCCGGCGGGTGGCAGCTTATCGGCCGCACGCCCATGATGATGTTCGATCCCGGACGCGACCCCGCGATCTTCCTCGACGCGGGAATGTGGGTGCGCTTCCGCCCCGCGGACAGGGCGGAGTTCGACGAGATAGAGGCCGCTACGGCGTCTCGCTCGTATCAGCCGGAGATTCTTGAGGAGGAGGCATCATCATGACTGGTCCGGCGATCTTCTCGGTCCGGCTTCCGGGGATGCTTTCCACCGTGCAGGACTCCGGTCGGTGGAGCTACCAGGGCAAGGGGATGCCGGTGGCCGGGGCAATGGACATGCAGTCGTACCGGCTTGGCAACATACTGGTCGGCAACGACGAGGAGGATGCGGCGCTCGAGGTCACCCTGATAGGGCCGACTCTCGATGTCGTCGAGGGAGAGTGCGTCGCGGCGGTCACGGGAGCGGAGCTGGGCTTTTCCGTCAACGGCAGGCCCGTGCCGAACTGGACCGTAGTGCCGCTGGCCGCGGGGGACGTGATAAGCTTCAGCGGGCCGGTGTCCGGCTGCAGGGCGTACCTCTGCGTATCCGGAGGCATAGACGTGCCTATTGTAATGGGAAGCCGTTCCACCTACACCCGCGCTTCGGTGGGAGGGCACGAGGGAAGGGCGCTGAGAAAGGGCGACGTGATCCGCTGCGCCGAGCCCGCTCCCCTGTGGAGACTGTGCGACGGGCTGGTCTGCCCCGAGGATCTGCGTCCCCCGAGGGATCCGGAAGCGCCCCTGAGGGTCATGCCCGGGCCGCAGGAGGACCACTTCACGGAGAAGGGCCTCGAGGCTTTCTACGGCTCCGAGTACCAGATCTCAAACAGCGCGGATCGAATGGGATACCGCATGGAGGGGGAGAGCATAGAACACGCGGGAGGCGCGGACATAATCTCCGACGCCATCCCTCTCGGCGCGGTGCAGGTGCCGGGTCACGGACAGCCCATAGTGATGCTTGCCGACCGTCAGACGACGGGCGGATACACGAAGATCGGAGTGGTCTGCACGGTTGACACAGCCGCCCTCTCGCAGCGGCTGCCCGGCGCGGGCGTCAAGTTCCGGAGGATCACTCTGGATGAGGCCGTCGAGCTTACGCGTACCGAGGCGAGGGCGCGGAGGGAGCTTCGCTCGCTGCGAGCCTCCTGGCGCTCGTTGTCTCGAGGCGCGACGTCGGCTTTCTACGGTGCGCGCACAAGCGGGGAGGCGATACTGCGCGTCGATGGAGAGGAGCACTCGGTCTCCTGGGAGGAGATCTAGGAGGTGAAGTGATGTTCAGGATCGACCTTAACAGCGATCTGGGGGAGAGCTTCGGACCGTGGTGCATGGGCATGGACCGAGAGGTCATGGAACACGTAAGCTCCGCGAACGTGGCCTGCGGATTTCACGCGGGCGACGCTCAAGTGATGCTGAAGACGGTGCAGGCGGCCAAGGAGGCTTCGGTCGCGGTGGGGGCCCATCCGGGCTTCCCGGACCTGCAGGGCTTCGGCCGAAGGACCATGGGCTGCTCGCCCGACGAGGTCTATGCGTTTGTCCTGTACCAGATAGGAGCCATGCAGGCTGTGTGCGCCGCCCACGACGTGCGCCTGCAGCATGTGAAGGCGCACGGGTCTATGTACAATCAGGCCGCGAAGGACCTCGCCATGGCCAAGGCGATAGCGAGCGCGACCCGCGACGCAGGAGGAAAGCTGGTCCTCATGGGGCTGGCCAACTCCCTCTTCGAGCAGGCGGCGGCGGAGGAGGGCGTACCCTACGCGGCCGAGGCGTTCGCCGACAGGGGCTACATGAACGACGGCTCCCTAGTGCCGAGGAACAAGCCCGGCGCCTTCATACACGACCCGGAGGAGGCCGCCGAGAGGATCGTGCGCCTGGTGAAGGAGGGAGTGGTTCGCTCCGCCGACGGGGTGGACATAAAGCTGAAGGCTCACTCCATCTGCCTGCACGGAGACAACCCGTCCGCGGTGGACTTCGCCCGCAGGATTAAAAGCGCTCTGTTGACCAACGGTGTGGAGATCTGCAATATCAGGGAGGTGCTTGAGATATGAGGGCTGCGGACTACGCGGACAGCTCGCCTCGCGAAGTGAGGCAGCTCATCAGGGAGGGCAAGTGGACCCTGCCGACCCCCGGGATGTGCAAGGGGCACGTGCAGGGAAACCTGGTCGTGCTGCCGCGCGACCTGGCCTACGACTTCCTGGTCTTCGCCCAGAGAAACCCCAAGCCCTGCCCGATCCTGGACGTAACCGAGCCTGGCGACCCCGAGCCGAAGCTCGTGGCGCCGGGGGCGGATATCTCGACCGACATACCGAGATACCGGGTCTGGAAGGACGGGGAGTGCGTGGACGAGCCCACGGACGTCAAGAAGTACTGGCGGGACGACCTGGTAGGGTTTCTGCTAGGATGCTCCTTCTCCTTCGAGGGAGCCCTGCTGGAGGCGGGGATACCGGTGCGGCACATAGAGCAGAACAGGAACGTGCCGATGTACGTCACCAACATACAGTGCACGCCCGCCGGAGCTCTGAGGGGGCCGGTCGTCGTCAGCATGAGGCCGATCCCGGCGGCGATGGTCCCGAAGGCCGTGCTTTGCACCGGCCGTTTCCCGGCGGTGCACGGCGCTCCCATCCACATAGGGGACCCGTCGCAGATAGGGATAAATGACATAAACAAGCCCGACCTGGGCGACGCAGTGGACATCAACCCCGGGGAGGTCCCCCTCTTCTGGGCGTGCGGATGCACCCCTCAGGCCGCCATCATGGCGGTGAAACCACCTTTCTGCATCACGCACATGCCCGGCCACATGTTCATCGCGGACCCGAAGGACGCCGACTACGCGGTTTTCTAGACCGACGAGGTGTTGCGGTTTGCGGCTACAGAAAAGGGGGCCTGGAAGAGGCCCCCTTTTTTTATGGCATCTAGCAAGATAGGCTGAACAGCTTGGATCCCTCCGTCGCTACGCTCCGTTCGGGATGACAAAAGAAAGCGATGTTAGTAGGATATTACTTTCTTCTCGTCAGCAGCGACAGCGGGGACAGCAGGATCAGCAGAGCGGGGGCGAAGCCCAGAGAATTGCAGCCACCGCCGCCGCCTTTGGGCGGTTCGGGTTCGCTCTTTCTTTCCCCGGCCACTATAAAGGCGGGATCGACCAGGAAGCCGTTCTCCACACCGTCGTGGATTTGGGTTTGTGGAAAGGCTGTGCAAAAGTTCCGTTTCCAGTGTAATATTGATTCGGCTACCGCCGTTTGTGCGTTCGGATCACGGGTAAAGCTCACAGCAAAAACCTCAAGCGATCTGGACCTGGTTGCGTTTATCCGCGAAGAGAAAAAGGCGCGCCGGAAGGGGACGGTCCGCACGGAGCAGGAGAGTGATTGATTATGGATGTCCTCTATGACTTTTTAACTTTCAGATATTTTATAAGCCATAACGTCCTTCACATCATTTACTTTCTTGGCGCCGCCGGCATTCCTTTTCTGACATGGCGACTTTCACAGCGGCTTCAATCGTGGTTGGAAGAATCTCTTTCCGGGGTGATCCGCCCCCGGAGGCAGGCCCTTGACGGAAACCAGAGCACCAGCCATATTTACGGACTCTTTTTCCTCATGTTTGTATTTATGGAGATAGCTTGGCGAGTGATCTTTGAGTTTCTGATGGCCTTTCTTCAGATGCGGGAGGCGCTGATGATGCTCATCGGTATGTGAGAGATCTCGGGTTTACTCTCGAGGTTCCTCGTCACTTCGCTCTGTCGGGACGACAGGTGATGGCCCGAAAGAGAAAGCAGAGCAGAGACTAAAACATTCGTGTCTATGACCAGACGCAGGGGCATCGTCAGGAAGACGCTCCCCTGCGGGTGAGGCGTATCTCGTCCTCGATCTGGCTTTAGGAGGCGCTTAGCGAGCGGTTTGGAGTTAGAACTCTCAATGCACGGGACCGCCGTCTCGGCGAGTTCCTCGGAGATATCCCAGGAGCGGCCTGAACCAGGAGTTTGCTGAAAGCCTCTGTCAGCGATGCTATAATTCAAAAGGATGTGGAATTATGCATACCGACGGAGAAAGAGGGAAGAGCATGAAAGCCGAATTCACTGCCATTATCGAAGCTGCACCCGAGGGGGGCTACTGGGCGATCTGCCCGGAGATTCCCGGTGCCAACGGACAAGGTGAGACGCCGGAAGAGGCGAAGGACAGCTTACGAGAAGCCATAGAGTTGATTCTGCTGGATCGCAAAGAGGATATTCTTCGCGGTCTGCCGGATGATGTCATCCTGGAAACTGTATTGGTAGGATGAAGCGGAGGGATTTGGAGCGAATGCTCCGTATGGCTGGCTGCTACTTGAAACGCGAGGGCGCGTCGCATGCTCTGTGGATTAATCCGATTGGGATTGCCTGAGTAGATGTATATCTTGTCGCCGTCGTTGTCCGCCCTGTTCACCGAGAAGGTGCAGTTCGTCACCGTTGGACTGCTGTTGTCCGGGATAGACATCCCGCCGCCGAGGCCTGCGGGAAGGCGCCCAGCAGGCAGGTCATTGCAATGAAACAGCTGATCAAAAGCCGCAAGTTCAGCTTTCGGGGTTGGCTTTTTGCTGCGGACATGGAAGCAGCTCCTCTCCCGGATTGAGTCACTATCCCCGGTTATGATGTGGCTGGTCGACCGACATCAACCTCGTGGACTAGGCGAGCTTATGACTCGGGCCAATATTACCCTGAAAAGGGGACTTTTGCACGGCCGTTTTCAGTGCGAATACCACCCGAACGGGTGATTCCATAAACGGTGAAACCGGTGTACTCTTCTGAAGGATGGATCTGCCAAGAGAACGGAGGAGCTTTCATGAAGAGGAGTATAGTTGCGTTTTTTGTTTTTGCACTGGCGTTCGCTCTGCTCGCAGCGCCTGTCCAGGCAGACGACGGCAGGGTGAAGGGGTTGTGGATCGAGATACCCGGTCTCCCGGAGGCATGCTCCACGTCGTTCAACGTCCAGTCGGGCGGCGAGGGAGAGGCGTACTTCGAGCGGAATTTCGACGGCGGCATACTGAAAATTTCCATAGACAGGATATACTCCGAGGACAGGGATGGCGAAGCGCTGACCCCGAGCGATACCGGCAGTCTGGTCGTCATGCTGCAAAGCCTACGCGAGTTCATTGAAATGGATTCGGATGATATCGACGTCACGGAATTCGTCGAGGAGCTGGAGGAGGTTTATTCCTATCCAGTCTCGGCGGCTCTGTATACGACGGGCGAAGACGAGGATATGAGAGGCAACCAGGACATTTTCATATTCACAGAGGAGTGGATTTTCCGCGTTCATATTTCGCTCGCCGTCGACCACATGGATGACTACGATGCGGATGCGCTGAAAGAATGGTTGGAGAACATGGAAATATTCGATCGCGAAGAGGGCAGGGGCGATCTGTTCGACGATGAGGACGACGAAATCGACGAGGAAGACGAGAAAGCAGTGGATTTCGTGGCCGTCGTCTACTCCCTGCCAGGATTCCGGGGCATTGCGTGGCAGATTGCCGAGCCAGGAGAGTACGATCTGTTCGAAGGGTTCGACATGCCCAACGACAGTGTGCGCTCCTTGGCCGTATGCCCGGGGTACAGGGTCGCTCTCTACGAACACTCGCAGTTCGACGGCGAGTCGGCTGAGTACGAGGAGAGCGAGGGAGACCTCAGCGAGCGAGGCCGCTGGGCGTCGTCCATCAGGGTCGAGCAGATAGAGGAGCCTGATGTCGACCTTGCCTTCGAGTGGTTCATGGTACAGGCGGAGAACGAAGGGGTCTTCGAGGAGGTCGATCTCGACACGGCGAGAGCGGCGAAAGCCATGGCAGCTCACGGGGAGAGGATAGGGGAGTTCAAAGCCGCGTGGGAGATGCACTGGTACGGCACCACGACGGACTCCGAGCGTGTGGAGCTGGGTGGAGAGCTGATCAGAATCTTCAGCAACATCGGAGTAGACACGGACGACTGGGACGAGAACAGTTTCGCGCAGGCGATGAACAATTTCTACGACTGGCGGAAGGATTTGAGCGTGTGGGATGCGGCGTGCATGATCCTCAACGTCGACCCGGAGATATTTGAAGAGTAGAAAGGGCGAGCCGGGCTGCGAAACTTCGTTTCACAAGAACAAACGACCCCGGATTTCACGACATCCGTCAAATCCGGGGTTTGGCTCTCGAGGTCCCTCGTCGCTTCGCTCTGTCGGGACGACAGGGTGGACGGGTTTTCTGTCATCCCGAATGCATGGCTTCCTGTCTTCCCGAACGTGCTCTCTGTCCTCCCGAACGCATGGCTTCCTGTCATCCCGAACGAATGTGAGGGATCTCGGGGTGGCTCTCGAGGTCCCTCGTCGCTTCGCTCTGTCGGGACGACAGGAAAGAGCCGTCCCTAACGAGCGCAGAGAGGAGGGATCCGATCAGCGGTTGTTCTGCATCTTTGTCCCCCCGGCAGCCCTGCGCCGCGTCAGATGTCCAGGTTTTTGACCTCGCGGGCGTGGGCGTTGATGAACTCTCTGCGCGGCTCGACCTTGTCGCCCATCAGGATGCTGAAGTACTCGTCGGCCTCGACCGCGTCGTCCACCTGTATCCTCTTGAGGACTCGACTCTTCGGGTCCATGGTGGTCTCCCACAGCTGATCGGGGTTCATCTCGCCGAGTCCCTTGTAGCGCTGGACCATGACCTTGGCGGACTCGCCCGCGTCATCCAGGAAGTCCCTCAGCTCCTTCTCGTTGTAGCAGTAGGCTACTGTCTTTCCTCTCTGCACCCTGTACAGCGGAGGCTGGGCCATGTAGAGGTAGCCCTCCTCGATGAGGGAAGGCATGTAGCGGTAGAAGAAGGTCAGCAGCAGCGTGCCGATGTGCGCGCCGTCCACGTCGGCGTCGGTCATGATTATTACTTTGTGGTAGCGGAGCTTGGACGTGTCGAAGTCGTCGCCTACTCCTGCGCCCAGGGTCTGGATCATGGTGCGGATCTCCGCGTTGGAGAGCGCCCTGTCCAGACGGGCCTTCTCTACGTTGAGTATCTTTCCGCGAAGGGGGAGTATCGCCTGGAAGCTCCTGTCGCGCCCCTGCTTGGCGCTTCCTCCGGCGCTGTTCCCCTCGACTATATAGACCTCGGTGTTCTCAGGGTTCCTGTCGGAGCAGTCGGCCAGCTTCCCCGGCAAAGTCAGGCCGGTCATCGCCGACTTGCGGACCAGCTCCCTCGCGCGTTTTGCCGCCTCGCGTGCCTGCCTGGCCTTTATCGCCTTCTCGACCACGGTTTTGATTATCTGCGGGTGGTCGTCGAACCAGGCGGTCAGCTCCTCGTAGAGGATGGAGTCGACAATGCCCTTTACGTCGCTGTTGCCGAGCTTTGTCTTGGTCTGTCCCTCGAACTGGGGGTTGGCCAGCTTGACCGATATGACGGAGGTCAACCCCTCCTTGAGGTCGTCTCCGGACAGGTTCTCGTCCTTCTCCTTCAGGAGTTTTGCCCTTCTCGCAGCCTCGTTGACCGCTCGCGTGAGCGCGGTGCGGAAGCCGGACACGTGTGTGCCGCCCTCGATTGTGTGTATTAGGTTGGCGAAGCCGAAGACCCTCTCCTGGTAGCCGTCGTTGTACTGGATGCCTATGTCCGCTCCGACTCCCTCCCTCTCACCCGATATCACTATGGGGTCGGCGAAGAGAGGAGTCTTGCCCCTGTTCAGGTACTCTATGAAGGACTTGATCCCGCCCTCGTAGCAGAATTCCTTGATGCGCCCGTCCTCGCGCAGGTCCTCGAGCGTTATGGACAGCCCCGGGTTCAGGAAGGCCATCTCCCGGAATCGCGCGCCGAGTATGTCGAAGGAGAAGCGGACCTCCTCGAAGACTGTACGGTCGGGCATGAAGTGGATCTTAGTCCCGGAGAGATCGGTCTTGACCCCGGCGGACAGTTCCGACACGGGAATGCCCCTCTCGAAGCGCTGTGTCCTGCTCTCTCCGTTTCGGCAGATGGTGATCTCGAGCCACTCCGAAAGGGCGTTGACGACGGATACTCCCACGCCGTGAAGGCCTCCGCTGACCTTGTAGACCGCGCCGTCGAACTTGCCTCCCGCGTGCAGGGTCGTCAGCACGACCTCCGATGCGGGGCGTCCGTTTGACGGGTGGGGGTCCGTGGGTATGCCGCGGCCGTTGTCCTTTACCGACAAACTCTCGTCCTCGTGTATGGTGATGCGGATTTTTGTGCAGAAACCGCCTATGGCCTCATCGACCGAGTTGTCCACCACCTCCTGGACCAGGTGGTGAAGCCCGCGGACGGACGTGTCGCCTATGTACATCCCGGGCCGCTTTCGAACCGCCTGCAGTCCCTCCAGGACCTGGATGTCCTTGGCGGTGTACTGAAGAGCCAGAGGGCTCATTGTCATCAGATGCTTCCTCCGTTTCGTGGCCGGTTGGCCTCCAGCGTGTTCGCCCTTGCCTCTTTCATGAAAGAGTTGTATCTTCTTGCGAGGGTCTCGGGTTTGAACCCCGATTTCAAGACAGAGCCGTCGCGCAGATATATGGTCGTCTCCTTTCCTTGACGAACCAAGGCGATAGTTTGGCTCAAGGAGACAAGGTTCCCTCCCTCCAGGGGGATGAACATGCTTACTCACTCCGTTTCACGCTGCTTTAACTACTGTATATTATACCAGAAAGCCGCCGGATACGGGGCTTTATGCGCCCGAGAAAGGCTTATCCCTCCCCGCACGGGAGAGTCGTCTAAATTGATAGAACAGGAGTGTTGCAAGTGAGTTTTGGGAATTTTAGAGCGAAGGCGCGCGGCGTCGCGTCTAGAGTTTTGGGAGAGATCCGCAGCGAGTGGAAGGCCTTCGTCGCCATTTCGACAGGAGTGACAGTGCAGGCGGTCGCGGTCACTCTGTTCGTGCTGCCTAACCGCTTCCCGGATCTGGGAGTGTCGGGCATGGCCGTGCTGTCGAACTACGTGTTCGGGATCTCTCCGGCGTATGTGATACTGGGGGTCAACTCCCTGCTGATGATATGGGCCTGGAGGGAGCTTTCCCCCCGCTTCGTGGTGTGGACGATGTGGGCGGTGCTTCTCTTCTCGACACTGCTGAAGACCTTCGAGTACTTTCCGGTGCCTGCTATCGGCGACAGGTTCATGGCGGCCGTGCTCTCGGGAGTCGTCAGGGGCCTGGGCGCCGGGCTCATCTTCAGGGTGGGAGGCTCGACGGGCGGGCTCGACATACCGGGCGTGGCCCTCCGACGGCGGTACGGAATCGAGATAGGGCAGTTCGCCATCTTCATCAACACGGGGCTTCTCGGGCTGTCGTTCTTCGTGGTGGGGCTGGAGGCCGCCATCTACGGCGCCGTGGCCCTGTACGTCTACGGGATAGTAGTGGACAACTCCATCAGGTCCTTCGACCGAAGGAAGCAGGTCTTAATCATAACGAACGTCCCGGAGAGGGTCAGTGAGTTCATAAACCTCTCGCTTGGCCGCGGGACGACGCGATTCGAGGGAGTGGGGGGCTACTCGGGGCAGCCTCGGCCGGCGCTTATGACCCTGCTGGAGCCGCGCCAGGTAGTCACGCTGAAAAAGTACCTCGCGGAGAACGATCCGAAGGCATTCATGTCGGTATCGGTGGCGTCCGAGGTTCTCGGAAAGGGGTTCAAGAGCTGGAAGAGCCTTTAGCCGCCTTCGCGGGCGCCTCTTTCTTTTTTGCCTTCTTCGGCTTCGCCTGCGTCTGCTGCAGTTCGGGGGTCATCGAGGCGATCCTCTCATCGATGAAGCCTCCGAGGGTCTTCCTGGCCTTCTCTGCGGCCCTGTAAGCAGCCCTTGCGGTCTTGAGCAGCTCCTTGTCCGTCGTCCCCGCCCCCTCGGCCTTCTTCAGCGCGGTCAGAGGACCGAGGGATCTGCGCAGATCCGGGGCAGTGGCTGCAATTGCCTGGACGTATTCCGCAACGGTCTCGTAGCTAGTGACCTGGGCGTCCAGGAGCTGCAGTGCCAGGATCAGCAGTAACTCGACTCCCATCAGGGAGTGAGGGATGGAGGGAACTGGCAGCGGCGGGTCTGCGTTCAGCAGAACACCTGCTGCACGCATCTCGTCGTCGGCCAGGTCGAGATGTTTCTCCGCCAGGTTGTCCCACTCGGCCGGGCTCTTATCGGTCGCGTCAAGAGTCATGCAATCTCATCCCTTTCTCCTGAAAGAATCGACGGCTTAGCCGCGACTATAGTAAGCTCAACCGCCGGTTTGGTCAATTATTTGCCCTATGTAACACGCCTGTAGGGGCAGTCCCTCCTGTAAAAGCATCTCGGGCAGCGCTCGGTCCTGGGGGGATAAGGTCCGGTCGCGCACGAGGACGCCGCCTCGCGGATCATCCGCCCTACCTCCGCCCACGGGCGATCCGGGGCGATCGGCTCTCCCTCGCGCCCCTCGCGCAGGTAGACAAGCCTGATGTCGTGGTTCGATCCGGGGAAGGCCAGAGAAGCCGCGTGGCCGTAGAACAGCAGCTGCTCCCTGTACAGCGATTCCCACTCGGCGGTGCCGTCCATCGGGCCGGCGGTGATCTTGTAGTCCCTGATGTGAACCGTGTTACCCTCGTGCCAGAGGGCGTCTATGCTTCCCACGAGCCTGACTCCGGAGGCGTTTATCCTGAAAGGAATCTCCCGGCGAAGAATCCCCCGCTCGCACGCAAGCGCCATGCTCCTTCCGACCCGGCTCTCCGCAAATCTCTCAAGCCAACCGCCGAGCGCCTCTCTCTCTCGTTTGCTGTTCCAGGCCGGTCGAAGCCTCTGCGGCAGGAGCGCCCCCGGGTCGTCCAGCAGGCGTGCCAGGGAGGACGATCGGAGGTCCCAGCGAGAAAGAATCCAGTGGGCCAGCGAACCGAGGTCCGCGCCTCCCGGCTCTTCGTCGGATGGCATCTCCCATGTCAGCTCCATTCCCTGCCTGTGCTTCATCCGCCAGGCAGCCGGACAGTAGCGGAAGAGGGAGTAGGAAGTGGCGCTCATCATCTCCACCAGGGCGGGGTCCATCGGCGGAGGGACGACTAGTCGTCCGGCCGCCTCGTCCTCCGGAGGCTTGGCTCGCTTTCTCTCCGGGCGGATGTCCGTCGAGTCCTCCGGTACGGTCGGTTCAATCAAGAAGAGCCACGAGCCAGGTTTGGGGGTGGGCTCGCCCTCCTCCTCACCGCACGTGGAGCAGAGGACGAGGCAGTCCCTCGCCCTGGTGAAGGCCACGTAGAAGAGCCTCTGCCACTCCTCCTGCTCCGAGGCCTCCTCGAGAAATCGTGCGACCCCGGCGGTGTTGGACTTGTCTCCGGCCTCCCAGGCCTCGGGCAGAGAGGAGAAACCCGCCCCGACGACGGCCGACGGAACGAGCGACGTCCGGCCCCCTCCGCCGCCCGGTCTGTTGTCCAGGTCCATTACCACCGTTATCGGAAACTCCAGTCCCTTCGCGCTGTGGACCGTCATCACCCTGACGACGTCCTCCTCATCGCCCAGGGGAGGAGTCTCCTCGACCGAGCCCCCTCCCCCCGCCATGCGGGCGAGGTACGAGCAGCAGCCTCCCGGGTCGTTCCCGAACACGGTCTCGTACTCCCTGACAAGGTCCAGCCCCCTCCACAGGTTAGCCAGCGCGCTCTTGCGCCGCCAGAGGGGGTAGCGGGCGAGGAAGGACTGGTCCCTAAGCAGGACGACCAGGGCCCCGAAGAGCCCCTCGTAGCGGGCGACCGTCCGGAGCTCTTCCAGGCGAGAGGCGATCTCGGGATGTGACTCCTCTAGGCTCGGCGCACCCGGGGCGAGCAGCCTCGCCGCCTCGTTAGCACCAAGGCCGGAGAAGGGGGAGAGCAGAAAGCCGAGGGTCGCGGCCCGGTCCTCCGGGAAGACGAGCGCTCGCATCGCGTTCGCCAGGTCGCCCGTCTCTCCCCTGTCGAAGAACTGCTTTCCCCTCTCGAACGCCGTCGGTATGCCGAAGAGGGGGTGCAGAGTCTCCTCCAGCGCGGCGAAAGAGGCGCGTGTCGGGACCAAGATCGTCATGTCGCGCCACTCCGCCGGGCGCATCTCCTCTCTGCCCTTGTCCCACACGAGCCCTCCGTGCAGTTCTAGAAGTTTTTCCCCCAGGGCGGTCGCCACCCTGATCCTGGCCTCCGATATCCTCTCCCCCCCCCTCATGCGCAGGAAGATATGATTCACAGGGGGGAGGGCGTCCGCCTCGCGAACTCGCCCCGCCTCCGGATCGTCGGGGAAGAGCAGCGGCTCGTACGGTGTCGGCATGTCCTCGGCTATCCTCTCCTTCCAGAGGCGGCCGAACAGCCGGTTCACCTCGTCCAGGAGGGAGGGGCGGGCGCGGAAGCTCGTCTGAAGCGGGATGTAGACCGCGCCCTCCGAGGGATTCGCCGTCTTCGCGCCGAAGATGGCCGGGTCCGCGTGGCGAAACCGGTATATCGACTGCTTCGGGTCCCCCACGAGGAATCGTCTGCATCCCTCCGCAGCCGCGGACTCGATGAGTTTGTCCTGCAGGGGATTGGTGTCCTGGTACTCGTCCACCATTATCTCCTTGAAGGATCGAACCCTGTCGTCGCGGGAGGAGAGCTCCGCGGCCAGGCGTATCATGTCGTCGTAGGAGAGCAGTCCTCTCCTGGCCCGGTACTCCCTGCCCGCCTCCCAGATCATCGCGGCGGTCCGAAGCAGCAGGGAGCGAAGGCGCATCTCCGTTTCCGATGGAGGCGATGCCAGGAAGCCCAGCCCTTTCTTAAGGGACGGGTAGGAGTCGCGGAAGTCCTTGAGAGTCCTGCACAGGTGTTCCTGCATCCTCTTGCCGGTCTTCGAGCCGGACGCGCCGGTTAAATCCCCGAGGACCTCGTTGAAGATCTCGAGCGCGAAGTCCAAGGAGCCGTCGTCCGTCGCGGGTGGAAGGGCCCCCGCCCACCTGCTTCTCAGTACGTCGACACGTTCGTTGAAGCCGGATTTCCCCTCCAGTTTCGCGGGAAGAGAGGCAAGAAGCCCCGTCCAGACAGAAGCGACCTCCCTGGCCTCCTTCAGGCAGATCGACCTGATTCGTCTCGCGACCTCGTCAAAATAGCCGCCGTCCTCCGCACGGGCCGAAAGCGAGTCGGGGGACTCGCCCCGGCTCTCGAGAAGGTCGGAGAGGGCCAGGGAGAAGGAGACGATGACTCCCGGGCCGTACTCGTTTACCACGTCGGCGAGGACGTCAAGGTCGCCGCCAAGCCAGCGAGCCGCTCCACGGCCGGGAGGAAGGGCTCGATCGAACCAGGCGGTATCCAGGGAGTCCAGCGCCCTGGTTGCCCGTGCGACGAAGAGCTCCTCCTCGGGTGGAGTGACGGGGCGAGCGCCCAGCCCGGACGGCAGGAAGAGGGCCTGCTCCCTGACGATGCCCAGGGCGAAGGAGTGAATGGTGGAGATCCGCGCCTCCTGGAGCTCCGACGCGACTCCGGAGAGCCTCTCCCCGTTCGGGTCCAGGATCGGGCGGAGCTCCGAGAAGAGTGCCTCTATTCTCGCGCGCATCTCCTCCGCAGCCTTCTCCGTGAAGGTCAGGGCCAGTATGTCGCGTGGTCGCACGTCCGCTCGAATAAGGGCCCTGATGAAGCGCCAGGAGAGAGTGTGGGTCTTGCCAGTGCCCGCACCCGCTCCCACCAGCGTCACGGGCGCGTCGGAGAAGACGGCTCTCTCCTGCGCGGGGAGGAGAAGTCCGTTCGATGAGATATGCTCTTTCAGTCGCCGGAGCAATGTGTCGTCGGTCATGGAGCTCTATCCTCCTTCTCCGCCCTGTCCTCTCGGTGGTCGCGCTTTCTGCAGAGCGAATGAAAGGCGCACCAGCCGCAGTCCTGCGATTCGTATTTCGGCTGGAAGACTCCGGTGGAGAAGGCCCTCGCGACGTTGTCCAGCTCGGTCGAGGCTGCGTCCTCGAGACCTTTCAGGTCGCCCTTCAGTCTCGAGAAGACCGAAGGGGCGCCATCGGCCCCGGCCCCGACGAGCTTCCCGTCCTTCAGGCAGAGGAAGGCGGTCGCGCAGACGGTCGTCCCCTCCTCGGCGAGCGCGAGGGAGTAGGCGGCCAGCTGCAGACTGCCCCCGAGGTACTTGGACGACCCTCCCTTGTAGTCGAAGAGGGCGGCTGTGCCGTCGTCGAGCAGGTCCAACCTGTCGCACCTGCCCCTGAATGTCACTGCGCCCCTCTCGATCTGCGGAAGCCTGTACTCCCGTTTCTGATCCCGCCGTCCGTCGCGGAGTCCATCCTTCTCCATCGTCTCCTGCACCTCGGCGAGGCGGATCGCCTTTCGCAGCAGCTCGCGTTTGAATCGCCCGAGCCCGACGTCATCAACCATCCGAGGGTATTTTTCAGCCATGGCCTGGTCGAAGAGCCTTTGCACAAGGAGCGGAAGCGACTCCTCCCCGGACAGATGACCCTCCCATGCCATCTGCCACAGGCGGTGCATCGCGCTGCCCGCCAGGTCGGGCCTGTAGGCGGTCTCGGGCGGTGCCTCCAGCGAGGCTATGCGGATGCAGTAGTACCTGAAGGGACAGGAGACGAAGGTGTCCAGGTCGCTGAGCGAGAAGACATGCTCCTCCGGCGTCCACAGGGTGAAATCCGCCCAATCCGCGCCTCTGCCGAAGACGGGCCATTTGCGCCAGAGGGGCTCCACGCCGCCTGCGACCGGTGTCCCCTCCGGCAGGATGTCGCCCAAGGGACGCTCCAGGGGAGCTCCGACCGGGCGTAGCCAGAGCTTCGAGGAGTTCATGGCGTTCTCCGCGAAGGGGGAGGCCGCGATCGGGCGGCCCTTTCCGTCCGCGGTCGGGCGCAGAAGCACGCACAGGCTCCTCGCGCAGGCCGTCAGCCTCCTGAAGAGAGCCTCCCTCTGGCTGCGCTTCTCCGGGAGGAGGGGGAGGTGGCTTCGTCCGAGGTCGAGGCTGTCGTGCAGAAACTCTTTGCGCTCGTCGCTCAGCAGGGGCGACTCGCGAATCTGGCCGGGCCAGCGGTTCGCCGTCGCTCCCGGCAGTATCCACACATCGGACCAGGCCAGCGCGGGCGGCGATCCGGGGAAGAGCGAGATGGCGGGCGATGATCGGGGGGGCATCCAGACCGAGGCAGTCTCGGCCCACTGGCCGAGGAAGGCGACTCCCTCCTCGTAGGGCAGGGGGGAGGACCCGGCTTGGCCGAGGTCTCGTCGCAGGTCCGCGAGGGACCTCGCCTTCTCCTCCGCCTCCCGCACCACCAGGGCCATTTCGCGGATCGCCCAGTCGATGCGGGGGGCCTCCTCGGCCTTTGCCACCAGCTGCTTCATCTCCTGGCGAGAGGGGGCGAACTTGGCGAACGTCAGCAGCAGCTCGTCCGGACGCCCTCCCCGCCTCATGGCTCGCGCGAAGCCCGTCGCCCGAGCGAAGGCATCTCCCCCCGCCTCCTTCGGGAAGCGGCTCAGAAAGTCAGTCCAGCCCTCCTCCCCCGAAGGGATCGCCCCGGCGAACTCCCTCCTCGGAAAGCCGAACGGGGCCATCGGCAGGGACGAGAGAAAGTCCGCCGTCTCCGACGAGGGCCAGGAGTCCGCGGCCAGGTCGAGCGAACGGCGGGCGCTTTTCCATAGAGCGGTCTCCGATATCGGCGAACCCTCGCGGATGGAGAAGGGGAGCCCGTAGCGCACCAAACTCTCGACGATCGAGTCCAGGTCATCTCCCTCCGCACATAGGGCGATCGCGTCCCAGCCGGGGAAGGGGAGTCCGCTCGATGTTCGGATATGGCTCTCTTTCTCGTCCGAGGCCCAGAAGAAGAGCTCGCGCGCCAACGTGTCGGTGGACAGGCGCAGGTCTCCCGCCGCGATCGACACGCACGGCGGGGCGTCATCCGAGTCGATCCGCGGCATCCTCTCCGCCTCGGGGAACTGCTGGATCGCCGTGTAGAAGTCGCCCTCGCCACACTCGGGGACCCACAGCTCGAGGTCGGCGCCCGAGTCGCGCAGGGCTCGCAGAAAGGCCATCTGGCCGGATGCGAAGCTGAGGAACCCGGCGGCCCGTATCGCAAGGCCTTTTGCCCATCTCCTGGCCGCCTCCGGGTTCTCCTTCAGCAGCGCCGCGCCGAGCGATGGTATCTGCGAACTGTCGGCCAGGCCAAGTTCCGCCAGCAGGGCTATGTAGTCCCTGTACAGCCTGCACAGGATGCCGCTCTCCTCGTCGAGCCTGGAACAATCGCCATCCGGGGGGCATCCCGGGCAGGTGAGCGCGGAGGCCAGCTCGTCCGCGGGCACGGCCTCCGCCAGCAGCTCCCTGATCGAGCTTCCCGCCAGCTCGACGAAGCCGGAAGATGAAAGGCCCTCGGGCAGTTTGTCGGAGCGTCCTTCACGCAGGCGACCGATGACTCGCCTGATCAGCAGCCAGTGGTCGGGCGGGTCTATCTGCGGACGAGCGGCCACGCCGACCGCCTCTGCGGCTGCTCGATACAGGTCGTCCCAGATCCAAACCAACGGCCTGACCTCGGGAAAGAAGACGGCGGGGCTCTTCTCCCGGTGCAGGAGCATCTCAAGCAACGCGGGCCTGTCCCTGTTGGACGGAACCAGGAAGACGACTCCCTCCCTCCCGGACTCCTCCCGAAGGGGCGCGGCAAGGCTCCCCGGTGTGCGATAGGTGTGCAGCTTCAGTCTAAACCCCTCCTCGAAAGGGATGGCTTCAAGGTCGTGATAGTCTCAGTTTAGCACAAGGAGGAGAGGCTATAAGCATCGGTATTTTGCCGATCCTTTGCGCCGACGGGAGGTGTAGTGTGATAAAATATAAAAGTAGTCATGAAAACAAGGAGGGAAGTGTTAGGCCCATGGGAAGAAAGCTGTTTCTGCTGTTTTGCGCGTCCGTCCTGCTGGTGTCGGCGATGTCGGTGTGCGCCGCCGCCGAGGCGCCGAGCCTGACTATCGACGAGGAGGCGCTGGAGGGGCTGTCGGCCCTTGAAGGCCCGCTGCGCATCGAGTGGGGTTTGTATAAAAACACCTGAGGGGAGAGGCCCTCCGCTCTCGTTGTGAGCGGCGAACCCCTCGACCCGGTGGAGCTCGTCCCGGTGACGGACGAAACCGGACAGTTTACGATTCTTGTGCCGAGCGACATGAAGTTCGCGGACGGCAAGGCGACAGTGGAGCGCATCACCTATCGCGGAAAGGTGATCTTTATCTGCAGGTCCGCGGTGTACGAGGGCGATTGACGCGAAGGGCGCATCGGCTCACAGGCGATATTGGCGGCCGTCCCCCCGTCTCGGCCCTTCGGGACAGGGGGCGGCCTTTGTGTTTCCCGTCTCTTGGTGTACCATATCGTCGAGTGAATCGAGAAAAGGAGCGGATTTGATGTTTTCCTGCGTGATTTTCGACTTTGACATGACACTCGCGGACAGCAGCTACGCGATAGTGAATTCGATGAACAAGCTGGCCGAAAAAGTGGGTCTGCCCAGGGTGAAGAGGGAGGACCTTCTCTCCGTTATAGGCATTCCCATAAGAGAGTCTTGGCTTAAGATCTGGGGACGTTTCGAGGAGGACTGGCTGACTGATTTCAGGGCCTCCTTCTCGGAGGGCGAGTACGCCGAGATCAATCCCTACCCGGGAACAAGGCGGGTGCTCGAGGTCCTGTCCGCCCGAGGCGTCTCACTGGGACTAGCCTCCAATCGCCAGAAGCCCGGGCCGCCGCTGAAGGCCGTGGGGCTCGCAGGCTACTTCTCGTCGGTGGTGGGCATGGACGACGTGGAGAGGGGAAAGCCGGCGCCGGACATGATCCTGAAAAGCATGGCGAACCTGGGAGGGGCGCCCGAGTCGACTCTTTACGTTGGCGATACGGCGGACGACATGTCCGCGGCAAGGGATGCGGGGGTTCGCCCCGTGGGTATGACTACCGGCTTCTTCACCCCGGATGCCCTCTACGGCGCCGGAGCTTGGAGGGTCTTCGATTCGGTGGATGAGGTTCTATCCTTGTTCGGAGAGGACAGGGGCTTTGACGAGTAGAGGAGTAAATCTTCTCTCGGGGGAGAAATCGCCCTATCTTCTGCTGCACGCGGACAACCCCGTCGACTGGCACCCCTGGGGGAGCGATGCGTTTGAAAAGGCGAAGAGGCAGGACAAGCCGATCTTCCTGTCGATAGGTTATGCTGCGTGCCACTGGTGCCGGGTGATGGAGAGGGAGTCCTTCTGCGACGAAGAGGTTGCGAACCTGCTGAACGGAGCGTGCATTCCGGTGAAGGTCGATCGGGAGGAGCGTCCCGACATAGATGGTGCCTTCATGGCTGTCTGCGAGATGTTGAACGGCAGCGGAGGCTGGCCTCTGAACGTCTTCCTGACGCCGGACGGGCTGCCCTTCTTCGCTGCCACGTACCTTCCGAAGAGGAGCGGCGGCGCGATACCGGGAATGGTGGACGTGGTGCCGAGGATGAAGTGGCTCTTCGCCACGCAGAGGTCGCAGGTGGAGAGCTCGGCGAGGAGCATCCGAGAATCCCTCGTTGCCGAGGAGGAAGCCGCTCGTTCCGGATCCCTCCCCGGCACGGCAGCGTTCAAGAGGACGTTTGACGAGCTGGCTGGCGTCTTCGACAGGGAGTGGGGCGGGTTCTCAAAGGCACCGAAGTTTTCCATGCCATCGCACCTCGTTTTTTTGATACGCTACTGGAGGAAGTTCGGCGTGAAGAGCGCCTGGTCGATGGTCGAACGGACGATCGAGAGAATTTGGCAGGGCGGTATTCACGATCACCTCGCGGGCGGCATCGCCCGGTATTCGACGGACCGGCGCTGGCTGCTTCCTCACTTCGAGAAGATGCTGAACGACCAGGCCCTCATGCTCTACGTGCTGTCGGAGTGCGCCGGCGAGAGCGACAGTGCCCTGTTCGGCGCCTTCGCCGACGATATCACGGGGTTCGTCCTGGGGGAGATGACCTCCCCAGAGGGGGGCTTCTACTCGGCGATAGGGGCCGAGAGCGACGGCGAAGAGGGCAAGTACTACCTGTGGACCGAGGAGGAGATTCGCTCGGTTCTCTCGCCCGAGGAGGCGGGGGTGTTCATCTGCGCCTACGGAATCCGCAAGGGGGGCAACGTGAAGAACGAGCGAACCGGGCGGATCCTCGGGGACAACGTGCTGCACATCGCCGAACCGGCGAAAAAGACGGCCCCGAGGTTCGGCCTGTCGGCCGCGGAGCTGGACGCGCTGCTTGCCAGGTGCAGGGGGAAGCTCCTCGCCGAGAGGAAGGGACGCGTTCCTCCCCTGAAGGACGACAAGATACTGACCGACTGGAACGGCCTGATGATCGCGTCCCTCGCGAGGGCATCGGAGGTCTTCAAGAGGCCCGAGTGGCTGAACGCAGCTGAGAAGGCGGCCAGGTTCATCGATCAGAGGCTGCGCGACAGGACGGGCGGGCTGCTGCACCGTTACAGGGATGGAGAGAGCGCCGTTTCGGGGCTGCTCGACGACTACGCCTTCTTCTCGTGGGGTCTGACTGAACTCGCTGTCGCAACGGGGAGGAACTCTTACGCGGACGAGGCGCTGAAGCTTCTCGATGCGGCGGACAAGGCGTTCGCCGACGAGAAAAGAGGGGGATTCTTCACCTCGTCGGGCGACGACCCCTTCCTCTTTCTCAGGAGGAAGGAGGCCTACGACGGGGCCTCTCCGTCGGGCAACTCGGTGATGACGGATGTGTATATCCGTCTGTCGGCTTTGACCGGGCGGAGGGAGCTTCTCTCGATGGCCAGGCGTACGGCGTCGGCATTCTCCGGCAGGGCTGCGAAGTATCCCTTGGCGCACACTTGGCTGCTGGCCGCGGCGACAATGCTTTAACAGTAGCGCATAATCGAGGCGCGGGGCTTGTTGTCACGGTCGGCATAGGATATAGTAACTTCCTAGAGAACCCGTTCATACGGAGGAGGGAGCGTCAATGCAGGAAGTTAAAAAAGTGATCACCGAGGTGGGAACCAACGAGTGGCAGGTTGTGGTCTTCTTTCTGGGGGATCAGACGTTCGCTATCAACGTGGATAAAACGCGCGAGATTCTTCGCTGGCCGGGCTGCCGAACAATCCCCGAGTCTCATCCGTCAATGATCGGCATAACCTCCGTAAGGGGAGAGGTGCTACCCCTGCTGGACCTGAGGCTGCACCTCGGGATCGAGCCGAAGTCAGAGCTCGAGTCCAGCAACGTGGTGATAGCCGAGTTCAACGAGATAAAGCTCGGGTTCGTGGTGGACGCCGTGGAGAGGATCTACCGGATCAACTCCGAGGAGCTGGACTCGACCCTGACCGGCACCTTCTTAGGAGAGCACGTGCTCTACGTCATCAAGCGCGACGAACGCAACGTCCTGTTGCTGGATTACGAGGCCATAGTTCAGATGGTCAACCCGGTTCTGTCGCAGCGCTACCAGATCGACGTCGAGAAGACCATGGAGATGACCGCTCACCTGGGCGACCTGAACAGATTCAGGATACTGGTCGCCGAGGACTCGCCCCTGATTCGCAAGCAGATATCCGACGTGCTGGAGCAGGGCGGCTTCCACAACCTGGTGCTCACCGGCGACGGCAAAGAGGCCTGGGATCAGTTGAACACCCCGGGGGAGCACTTCGACCTGCTGATAACCGACGTGGAGATGCCGATGATGGACGGGCTCGCCCTCACCAGGCGCGTCAAGGAGCACCCGGACCTGAAAAAGGTCCCGATAGTGGTGTTCTCGTCGATCATGGCGCAGGACATCAAGGTGAAGGCCGCGAGCGTCGGCGCCGAGGCCCAGATCACAAAGCCGGAAATACCGGATATGCTGGAGCACATCATCCGACTTCTGCCGGCCGGCAAATAACCCGGGACAATCCCGAATGCCTCCTCTTCCGTACTGGGACTCCAACGTCGACATGGAGGTGGCGTCGTGGTTCCCTCTGAGGATGGACTATGAACCTGTGTCCATCAACGCGCACCACAGCGTGTTGCTGAGCAGGATCGCGGCTCTGTCTCTGAGGATGAACAGCGAGTTTTTCTGCCTCACAAGCCTCAGGAGCGGTTACATCGGCACGCTTCTGCGCGACAGCATGATAGTGCCGGGTCGTCCCGTCCGCATCGGCTTGGGCTTTGCGATGCTCTTCGGGTACTCGGCTCCGATGGAGGAGCTGGTCTCGTCCATGCTCGACGAAGAGCAGGACATCGAGGCCGGGGTGTCTCTCTGCTGCCTGTGGGACAGGGACATAATGATCGAGAGCATAAAGACCATCGTGCTCGTCAGCGGGAATCCGCTGTTCGACGAGGATACGTTTCTGGACAGGCTGGGCTCGGCCCTGGAGGCGAAGGCATCGACTCAGGCCAGCCTGCCTTTCTTCGCAGAGAAGTTCGGGTACAGGCGCTTCTTCATCCCGTACGAAACGGATGATCTGACGCATCTGGAGATCAGCCGCCTTCTGTTCGAGATGGAGTTCGAGGAGACCAGGAAATGGGTCGGACCATCTCCGGAGGTGCCTTTCCCGCCGTTTTTCGGCATAGAACTGCATTTCTAGTGGTACAATATCATTCCGGCAAAAGAGAATATGGTTTTCCGGACGAGCCCGGGCCCATTCGCGAGAAAAAATCGCGAGAGTACATGGGTACGTCCATGTTGCATTGAAGAGGGGACTGGTTGTTCTATGCAGAGCGAAATTCTGGATAAAAAGGACATGCTCGAGGGCAAGGTCGTCATAGAGGGGAAGGACTCCTCCGACAAGGAAGGCCATGTCGGCGACGATCTGAGCGATCACCTGAGCGGAATGCGCGAGCTCATCTTGAAAGGGCACGCGAAGGGATTCGTCACCCAGAAGGATATTGAGGGCCATGTTCCGCTGGAGAACTGGAACTCGGAGATCCTCGACAACCTGGTGTCGCACTTGATGGAGCTGGGCATAGAGGTCCTCGACGAGGTGAAGGAGCAAGCAGATGAACAAGATTCTGATTCAGATTCAGATTCGGACGGGAAAGGGGCGACCATCCCGGAGGACCCCTCCGCCCAGTCGTCCGACATGGAGCTCGGAAAGCTGGATGACATCCCTTTGACCGATCCGGTGCGAATGTACCTTCGGGAGATCGGCAAGGTGCCTCTCCTGGACGCGGCGGAGGAGGTGGCGCTGGCAAAGCTCGTCGAGGCGGGGGACGAGACTGCCAAAAAGAAGATCGTGGACGCGAACCTGCGCCTTGTAGTCAGCATAGCGAAGAAGTACATAGGCCGCGGGATGCTCTTTCTGGACCTGATACAGGAGGGCAACCTCGGGCTGATCAGGGCGGTGGAGAAGTTCGACTACCGGAAGGGCTTCAAGTTCAGCACCTATGCCACCTGGTGGATAAGACAGGCCATCACAAGGGCGATAGCCGACCAGGCGCGCACGATCCGCGTCCCGGTTCACATGGTCGAGACGATCAACAAGATGGTGCGCATCTCGCGCCAGCTCGTTCAGCGCCTCGGCAGGGAGCCGACGGACGAGGAGATCGCCGCCGAGATGGGGATAGAGCCGTTGAAGGTGGAGGAGATACGCCGTATCGCCCAGCTTCCTGTCTCGCTTGAGACCCCCATTGGCGAGGAGGAGGACAGCCAGCTCGGTGACTTCATCGAGGACAGGGAGATGCCCAGCCCGGAGGAGGCCGCCGCGGGGCACCTCCTGCACGAGCAGATAGAGGAGATGCTGAGCGCCCTCTCGGAGCGTGAGCGCGAAGTGCTGCACTACCGCTTCGGCCTGGAGGACGGACACTCCTACACGCTCGAGGAGGTGGGAAGACGCTTCGGCGTCACCCGCGAGCGCATAAGGCAGATAGAGGCGAAGGCGCTGAGAAAGCTTCGCCACCCGAGCAGGGGGAAGAAGCTCAAGGACTTCCTCGACTGAGGATTCGGAGGACCAGACCGGGCGCCGACTACGGGGCCCGGTTTTTTTCAAGCCCTCCCTTTGCTGGTATAATAATCCGGTTCGCAGAGCGCCGTACACGGAAGGGGGTCCCCGCGATGAGGCTTCTGCACTTGGTCTTGGGCCTGTCCCCGATCATCATTTCGTTGTATATGTATTTTAAGCTCAGGGCCGCCGTGGGGCCGGGGCTTTTATGGACCCTCTCGTACTTTCTGCTGGCGGCCTTTCTGATATGGGGATCAAGCTTTCTGTGGACGGCGGACCTCGAGGCCATCCCCCGTGCAAGAAGAGTCCTGTCTTACGTCGTCTACATGGGAATAGCCTTCTTCTTCCTCATGTTCACGGCCTTTCTGGCGCTTGACCTGGTACGGTTGGCCGTCTTCGTCCTCGACCTGATTCTTTCCACCCGTTTTGCGGTCATCCTCCCGTCACCTCGCACAAGGGCCGTGCTGGCCACTCTCTTCGCCCTGGCCGCCTGCAGCTACGGCTGGATGGAGGCGCTTTCAGTGCGTCCCGTCTACGTCACCATAGGCACGGACAAGCTCGTTCGCGGAGTCGATCGCCTGAGGATTGCCCATATCACGGATGTTCACCTGGGATGCATCGTCCAGGAGGAGCGGCTTGAGCGCATTCTGAGAGTGGTGAGGGATGCGGCGCCGGACATGCTCGTCTGCACCGGGGACCTGGTGGATGGAAACATGGAGCGGCGGGAGGCGGAGATATCCCTGTTCAGGGAGATGGACCTTCCGTTCGGGATGCTGGCGGTAACCGGAAACCACGAGTACCACGCCGGGGTCGACCAGGCAGTCGACTTCATGAGGAGGGCCGGCATGAGGGTGCTCAGGAACGAGGCGGTGCTTGCCGGTGGAATAGTCGTCGCCGGTGTGGACGACTCATCCGCCGTGCGCTACGGGGAGAGGCCGGAGCCGGAGGCGAGCGTGCTGCGTCCTCTGCCGTCGAACCGCTTCGTACTGCTGCTCAAGCATCAGCCAGTAGTGGACCGGGATTCGCAGGGTCTGTTCGACCTGCAACTCTCTGGGCATACCCACAGGGGGCAGATCTGGCCGTTCTACTGGGCGACCCGAGCCGCCTACGACTACCGTCCCGGCCTGCGGGCCCTGTCCGAGCCGCACGGAGGCGAGGCTCACGCGTCCGGCGAGGCGAGGGAGGGGCTGGTCATAGTAAGCAACGGTGCCGGTACCTGGGGGCCGCCGATACGCTTCCTGGCGCCGCCCGAGGTGGTGATAGTCGACCTGGTCAGGAGATAGAGCCCTGGTCGTAGACGGAGCGAAGGCACGCGTCGCACAGGGCCTTGAGGCTGGACACGGCCCTCTCGGCCGGGAGACCGGACGCTTCGTACGCCAGCGGAAGCTCCGTGCAAGCCACGCACACGGGGATGTCCCGCTCGTTCCAGAGCCTTTCCACGACTTCTTTCAGAATGACCCCCGCGTCCCCGGTCCTGCCTTCCTTGACCAGTTGGATGCACCTCTGCACCGCGAGCTGATCCTCCTTCGGAGGGGCGAGCAGGGAGTACCCGCTCCTCTCGGCCTCCGACTGGAACAGGCCGCTCTGCATGGTTCCCAGGGTGGACAGGAGCCATGAGCCCCGCGGCCCTATCTCGCCGGC
Organism: Synergistaceae bacterium; assembly: GCA_012521675.1. NCBI lineage: Bacteria > Thermotogati > Synergistota > Synergistia > Synergistales > Synergistaceae > Synergistaceae bacterium. Next base: position 80,886 of record JAAYLU010000065.1, read on the forward strand.
CTCTCTCACCGTCTCCTCCACTATGTGCACCAGCGGCACCGGAAGTTCGTCGCGAAACCGGTCGATGAAGTAATGAGCCGTGTTGCAGGGGACGGCCAGCAGGTCGGCTCCCCAGTCGGCCAGGGCCATAAGGCCCCTCCTAAGTCGATCGGTCGGGTCCTCCCCCTCGCCGAGGATCGCGCTGCTCCTGTCCGGGATCTGCGGGTCCGAGAGGACGTAGACTATGCCGTGCTCCTGGTCGCGCGCAGCAGGGGCCCTCTCCGCCAAAAGCCGCAGGAACTCCGCCGTCGCGGCGGGTCCCATGCCTCCGAGCACTCCCAGCACCTTTTCGGGCCTGCGCAGAGCCTGCAAATTTCACACCTCCCTATTCGGGGGATATATACCTGGACGAGATATAGCCCGCCGGAGCGACGAGCCTGCCCTCCCCGGAGAAGACCAGGCGGGACGTGAAGCTCTCCGCCGCCGAGTTGTGCAGGGTGAACAAGTAGTCCTCTTCGCGACGCACCAGGGATCCGGCAGAGTAGAGGTCCGGGTGGAAGTCGCCTCCGTCGTCCACGTGCCAGGTAGATCCCTCGTCCCACTCGGCGGGAAAGTCCAGGCGGAGCACTCCCTCCGGGGTCGCAAGGGCGACGACCCCTAGCGCATCCCGTCCCTTCGGCCTGAACTCCATCGCGTATATGGAGAGTCCACCGGCGTTTGCGATGCGCACTATCGATTTGAGCTTGCGGTCGTAGAGGCGCTCGAAAGTCTTTTTCACGTCGTCCCCGACCTTGCGGCTCTTCAGCCTGGTCAGAGGGATGACCTCCGCCCCTTTCATGTACGATTCGTCCACGAGGAGCACGTCGTCGCCGACGATGTCGTCCAAGGGCTCGGAGATAGGGTCGTCCTCCACTCGGAAGACGAGGCCGCCGATTCTCTCGAACTGCATCGCGGTCTCCCTGTGGTTCCATTCGGGGCTTTGCTCCCTCATGCCCTCGCACGCGATCGGATGGACGCCGTTCATCACGCAGGTGGAGTAGCGAGGCAAGGCCTCCTCGATCAGGCGGCTCCTCTCGCCGCAGTGCAGCAGGATCACTCTCTCTCCCTCCGGTTCCGCCAGGGCGAACCTCGGTGGCAGGACTCCCCTCGCAAGGTACTTGCCGAACACCCACCCCTCCGTTCCGCCCGTCGTGGAGACACGGAACCAGGCGTGACTCTCGCCCGGTTTCAGATCGGACTCCTCCAGTATCTCGACGAGCTCTCCCCCCTCGAATCGCATCTCCACGGACGACGAGGTGGATGGGCCGGTGCGCATGTTGACCCTGGTCGCGTCCACGTAGCCAAAAAAGGCCTCGCCTCCTGCGGCCCTCGCGCAGAACAGCACTAACAGGGCCAGGAGGACGCACGGTGTCCTTGAATATCTTGCGGTGATTCTCATGCTGTCTATCCCCTTTCTCCTGCCGTTAGTGTACAATACGGCTCGGCGGATGTCCATGCGGGGGCGGTTTCCCCGCGTCGAACGATAATTTGAGATGGAGGACGAATGATGAAAGCTCTTTTGGTGATAGACATGCTCAAGGATTTCATAGACAAGGACGGCCTCCTGACCACCGGGGAGGCCGGTCGCGGCATAGTGGATTTCATTAAACAGAGGACGGACGAGTTCAGGGAGAGCGGATATCCCGTGATCTACATCTGCGACAACCACGAAGAGGACGACAAGGAGTTCGACATGTTTCCCCCACACTGTGTCGCAGGCACAGGAGGTTGCGAGATAATCCCCGAGCTGGAGGTTCGCAAGGGGGACAAGGTCATAAAGAAGAGGCGGTACAGCGCGTTCTTCGGCACAGACCTGGATCTCCATCTGAGGGAGAAGAAGGTCGACGAACTGTTCCTGGCGGGCGTCTGCACGAACATCTGCGTGCTCTACACCGCCGCCGACGCGCGAAACCTGGGCTACAAGGTGAACATATTCGAGCGGGGCGTCGCCTCGTTCGACCCGGAGGCACACTCGTTCGCCCTCAAGGAGGCCAAGAACACTCTGGGCTGCGCCATAATTTAGCCCTGCCCACCGGTCAGTCGTCGAAGCGGAAGCGGTCCTCCCTGAAGAGGGCCGCGCAGGCCTTGACGACCTCGGGGTCGTACTTGACGCCGATGTTCCTCTCAATCTCGTCCAGGGCAACGTCTATCCCGAGCGCAGGGCGGTACGGCCTGTAGGAGGAGATCGCCTCCACTACGTCGGCAACCGCCAGTATCCTCGCTTCCAGCATTATGGCGTCCCCGGTCAGCCCGTTGGGATAACCGGTGCCGTCGAGGCGCTCGTGGTGCTGAGCGATGATGCTGGCCACGGGCCAGGGAAAATCTATGGGAGAGACTATGCCCTTTCCCACCGCTGGGTGTTCCTTGATCAGAGAGAACTCGAGGCTAGTGATCTTGCCGGGTTTGCTCAGGATCTCCGAGGGGATTTTTATCTTGCCTATGTCGTGAATCCGCGCAGCGGTGTGAATGCCCATAGTCTGCTCCTCGGGCAGCCGCATCTCCTCGCATATCCTGAGCGTCAGGGCTGCGCACCGAATCTGGTGCCCGGCCGTGTAGGGGTCCTTAGTCTCCACGGTGTTCGCCAGCACTGAGATGGTCTGGTCCAGGGTGACCGCCAAACGGTCGGCGCTCTCCTTGAGCTCCTTTGTCCGAAGGGCCACCAGCTCCTCCAGCTCGCCCATCCTCACCTTGCGCTTCGTGTCGGATGCCCTCGCGCGCAGCATGGCCCTGATCTGGGCCGCCAGCTCGGCCTCCTCGATGGGCTTGGACAAGAAGGCGTCGGCCCCCGCCTTGAGACCGAGAGTCCTGTTCTCCGCCGTGTTCTCCACCGCGGTCAGCAGTATGACCGGTATCGACGCCGTGGACGGGTCGGACTTCAGTCGCCTGGTCGCCTCGAATCCGTCCATGCCCGGCATCAGGATGTCCATCAGGATGGTGTCCGGGTTGATCTCTCTCGCTATCCTGATGCCCTCCTCTCCCGAGTGCGCCTCCAGAAAGACGCAGTCAGGAAAGAGCATCCTGAGCATGGCCCTCAGGACCACCAAGTTGTCGTGCCTGTCGTCTACGGCGAGTATCTTGCTCATGTCCCGATTACCTCCCCGCGGCCGCGGCCTTCGGAGATCATCATGCGAACCTTGGTGATAAGCTCCTCCGGGCCGACCTCTCCCCTCAGTGCCAGGAATCGCACCCCGTATTCCCGCAGAGCCCCGGTGTCGCCCGGCTTGAGCACCCTGCTGGTGAGCAGGAGGATGGGAACTCCACAGTCTTTCCGCCGAAGCTCGTTCAGGAAGGACATTCCGTCCATATCCTGTGCGAACAGGTCAACTATCAATCCGTCGGGCGTCTCCTCGGCCATGGCGCGGAGAGATTGATCAACCCCATGGAAGACGGACACCCTGATGCCGTTATGCTCCAGCGTGCTGCGAAGTTGCATCGCCTCGACCGGGTTGTCGTCGATCACATGAATATGCGGGGCGGTCTCCGGCCGGGCTCGGCGCCTCGGGCCTTCGACGTATGCCTCCGAGGGGATTCTGTCCTCTGCACCCGGCCTCTCGTTGATCAGGAGGGTGAAGGCGGTCCCCTCGTTCACCACGCTTTTGACGGACATGTCTATGTCAAGTATCTCCGAGAGCTTCTTCGCTATGGCCAGCCCCAGCCCCGTGCCCTCGAACTTCCGGGCCGCCGAGCCGTCGCTCTGGCGGAACTCGTCGAATATGAAGGGAAGTTCGCTCTCCTCTATTCCGATTCCCGTGTCCTCGATGACGACCCTCACGGAGGATCCCTCGGCCGAGGCGCTCAGGCGCACGCCTCCCTCGTCCGTGAACTTCATCGCGTTCCCTACGATGTTGAGGATCAGGCGTCTGAGCTTCTCCTCGTCCGTGACGACGGGCGGCAGGTTCCGTTCGATGTCGCCCTCGATGTAGATGCCCTTTTCCATGGCGAGGGGGCGGACACTCTCCATCGTCTCGGTCAGGAGGTTCTCCACCCGGGTCTTTTTCAGCCGGAGCTCCTCTCGCCCGGCCTCTATGCGGGAGAGGTCCAGGATCCCGTTTATCAGGGAGAGCAGGTCCTTTCCGTTTCGCTCGATTATCGCCAGGTATTCCTGCTCTTCCTCCGTGAGCCTGTCCTTGCCCTCGGAGCTTAGCACCCTCGACAGGGCGAGGATGGAGTTGAGCGGGGTCCTCAGCTCATGGCTCATGTTCGACATGAACTCGGACTTGAGCTGGCTGACCTTCTCGGAGTTGCTCCTCTGTATGCATAGTTCCACGTTCTGGGCCTCGAGCTCCCTGGCCTGGAACTCAAGCTCCTCGGACTGGGCGGCTAGCTCCTGGTTGGCCGCCTGCAGATCCTGGACCAGGGTCCTCTCTCGTTCTCCGGCCAGGAGATTGGCTATGACGGCGTTCAGTCCTTTTTTGATTATGGAGAGGGCCGTGCCCATCTCCTCCCGATAGGGCTTGAGAGAGGCCATTGTCAGGAAGGCGGCGGGTTTATCGCGCACGGTGATCGGCAGAGTCAGCACCTGCGCCGGAAGGATGTCGCCGGCGATGGTCGTGAGAGGAGGGGAGGAGGCGGGGGGGATATCCAGTATGTGCACCTCGTTGTCCAGGATGGGGGTGCCGAACTGCCCCTCAAGGGCGGATGCGTCAATGGAAGTCGGGGTGCCAGAGGGCAGCCCCGCGGAGGCGAGCAGCAGCATCGTGTCCGGGTCCAGCTCGTCGCGGATGTAGAAGGCGCCCATGCAGGAGCCTGTCTCCTTTGTGACGAGCTCGAGGAGGTTCCACGCCAGCTCCTCCTTGGTCGCGGAGACGGCGGCCGTGTTCATGATGGAGGCTATGGCCTCCTGGATCTTGATCCGCGATTTCAGCAGGTCGGCCATGGAGATGAGGGCAGAGGAGAGAACGGCGAACTCGTCGCTGGTGTTGGTGGGAGAGGCTTGCTCGATGTCGGTTTTGAAGTTCTCCAGCGCCTCGCCAAGCATGTGGGCGGGGCCACCGGAGCCGGCATTCGTGAATGGGTGTGTTCCCGGACTGTCCGACAGGCTGGCGTAGGCAAAGCTCTTGATAATGTCGGTCATCCTGCGCAGCGGGGCGAAAAATCCGAGTATCGCCGATGCGTTGATTATCAAAAAGAAGACAAGAAGAGTAGCGGCGAGCATCGCCATCCTCTGTCTCACGTTGGTCTTGACTGTCTCGGCGCCCGACTTGAAGGAGGAGACGAGGGCCCTCTGAGTTCCCTCGACGCCGGTGTGTATGCTGTCCATGTACGCGGTGGTGGTGACTATCTCCACGGAGCCTACCATCTTGCCCTCGTGCAGTACCGCAGACCTGAAGCCCTTGATCCTGCCGGCGCCGTCGAGCGAGCCCAGCCACGCCTCTCCCGCGACGATAAGGCCGTCTGACCTCTTTATCACGATGGAGAGGATGTCGGGGAACTGCAGGACTCCGTTGACAAGGGGGGAGAGGGGGGCGTAATCCTCTTCGAGCAGGTGTTCGAGGGACATTTTCGCCAGGAACTCGGACATGTTCTGACCAAGCGAATCCGTGAGCTTTGTCAGGTTCATGGCGTCGATCTGAGCGCTGTCCTTGAAGACCTTGTCTATGGATTGCTCCACTGAAAAGGAGAGCTCCTCAAGTCCAGTGTGCGCCAGAAAGGCCAGGGCAGAGGCGAAGAACAACAGGCTCAGGCCCATGAACAGCACGTTTCTGAGAGTTTCGCTCCGCAGCATCCGAGACTCTCCTCCTTAACCTATTAAAATTTATAACTACATACAATATGTTACAGCAATGGGAGGGAATATGGAAGGGGCGCAGCCCCGATATACCGTCTCATTGCACGCCGATTCCCCCTCGCCTAATCGCTTGCTGGATCTCTTTGGTATAATCCGTATATGGTGACAACGGTGGAGCCGAGGATAGAGACGGGTATTTCTTTAACAGAGGGAGTGATCACTTTTGAACGAGGTCTTTGCGATGTGGAAGAAGACGAGGATGGTGGTTCTCGTCGCGTTTAGCGCCGGTCTATACGCCACGCTGCTCGTACCCTTCAAGGGGTTCGTGCTCATCCCGAGCATCACCGAGATCCGCCCTGCGAGCGTGCTTCCCCCCGTCCTAGGGCTACTGTTCGGTCCGGCGGGAGCGTGGGGGGCCGCCATAGGCAACCTGATCGGGGATTTCTTCGGATCGTTGGGAGTTGGAAGCCTGTTCGGCTTCATCGGTAACTTCATGTTCGCCTACGTCCCTTACAAGCTATGGCTGGGGCTGGGGCTCGTCCCCGGGGAAGACATGGAGCCCGACCTGAAGTCCAGGAGAAAGGTGATCGCATTCAGCGTGGTCGCCATCCTCGGATCCTTTGCGTGCGCCCTGGTCATAGCATGGGGGCTCGAGATCCTAAGGCTGGTGCCGTTCGCCGCCCTGGGCAGCATAATATCGCTTAACAACTCTCTTCCGTCGGTGGTCCTGGGCATTCCCCTGGTGATGGGCATCTACCCCAGGATCAAAAAATGGGACCTGCTCTGGACCGACATCATGGACCCGGAGGATGTCCCTGTCCCCGGCGGCAGGACCAGCCTCGGGTCGTTTCTGATGACGATATGCATTGTCGCGGGGCTGTTCGGAGGTTTCATCGCCGCCTTCAAGGCGGGACAGGGCTTCCTCTACGAGGGGTTTGGAACGGGAGGAGACGTGGGCTCGGCCTGGGTCATCGCGATCGGCGGGTTAGGATCCATCGGTCTTGTCTTGTCCTCCTTCCTGCAGACCATGCCGGATAATAACTGAAAGAACAAAGGAGGCGGATGCCAATGATGAAGACGAACAAGCTGGTTATGATACCCGGGCCCACCCCCGTGGTGAGGTCGATTCAGGATCAGATGGCGAGGGAGACCGTGGCGTTCGGAGACGCGGCCTTCGTCAAGGACTTCTCCGAGGTCGTGGTGGATCTGAAGGCCATGTGGAGGTGCGACGGGGAGACGTTCGTCGTGGCCGGCTCCGGAACGATGGGGATGGAGATGGCGCTGGCGAACATCACCAAGCGCGGCGACAGCATCCTGATATGCTCCAACGGATACTTTGGCGATAGGTTTATCGACATGTGCGAGAGGAAGGGGCTGGTGGTCGAGGTCCTGTCGGCCGAGTGGGGTTCTTCCGTCACGCCGGAGATGGTGGAGAAGGCGCTCTCGTCCAAGTCGTTCAGCGCCGTCACAGTGACTCACGTGGAGACCTCGACCGGGGTGGAGGCGCCGATCGCCGCCATCGGAGAGGTGATGAAGAAACACCCGGAGGCGCTCTATATCGTCGACGGAGTCGCCGCTTCGGGGGGCGCGGAGCAGTACATGGACACGATGGGTATCGATGCGCTTCTCACCTGCTCTCAGAAGGCCTTCGGCGTCGCCCCCGGTCTGACGATGCTCTGGGCGAGCAGGAGGGCTATGGAGAGGCGCGCTGCCCTCGGAGCGATCCCCGAGTCGTACGTGGACTTCGACAAGTGGCTTCCCGTGATGCACGACCCGTCGAAGTACTGGGGGACGCCGGCGATCAACCTGGTCTGGGCCCTCAAGGAGTCCATAAGGATAATGAAGGAGGAGGGGCTTGCGGAGAGGTACGCCAGGCACGAAAGGATAGCGGCCGCGGTGGCTTCCGCCATGGAGGCCATCGGCTTTAAAGTGGCGGCCGAGAGGCCCTTCCGTGCCTCCACGCTCTCGGTCTTCTTCTACCCCGAGGGATCGGGGATAGAGGATGCCAAGTTCCGCGAGATCCTGGCGGAGGAGGGAGCGCAGACGGCGGGATGCCTCGGCGCCTTCGCCGGCAGGGGCTTCCGCATGGGGCACATGGGCAACATCGACAAGCATACCCTTGTGTCGGCCGTCGCGGCGATCGAGAGGGCCTGCGTCAAGTGCGGGCACAAGATCGAGCTCGGCAGGGCCGTAGGGGTCCTTCAGGAGGCGCTGGTGAAGGAGTAGTCCTCCGAGAGGAGCAGCATACGGACGCCGCCCGCATATCCGCAGCGGGCGGCGTCCTCTTTAGGCGGGGGCACGGCTACTCCCAGCCCTCCAGCCCCTCCGTCCAATTGATCCGCTTGATCGCCAGGTGTCCGTCCATTCGGGAGATCACCTGGATTCCGCAGTAGTCCACCCGGATGGAGAAGAGCCTCTGCAAGGGTATCTCAAGCAGCGCGAAGAGTATCGTCTTGATGACCCCTGCGTGAGCCGCCACCAGCAGATCCCCCCTCTCTTGCTCCAAGAGGCCGTAAAAGGCGGGCATGACCCTGTCGCGCAGGTCGAGGAAGTTCTCTCCCCCGGGCGGGCGAAACCCGGCGAAGTCCTTGCCTCGTGCCTCGAACAGCTCCGGCTCGGTCTTCGCGAACTCCCTTATCGAGCGGAGCTCCCAGTCGCCGAACGAGATCTCGCGCAGCGGGGACAGCTCCTCGAACGGAACATCCCTTCCCGCCGCGATTATCTCCGCCGTCTCTCTCGCTCGCCTCAGGCCGCTGTGAACGACCCTGTCGAACGAGAGTCCCGACAGGGAGCGAGCTGCTCTCTCGGCCTGACGCCTCCCCTCCGTGGACAGGGGCAGATCACTCCAGCCCAGAAAGCGCATCTGGTCGTCCGGAAGCTCGGGTTTTCCGTGGCGAACAAGATATATCGTGGATTCCATGCAAAATCTCCCTCCATCGAAGTCTCATTTTGACGTCTTTAAGGTACAATACCAGAGTATGAGATTCCCCGAAAGGAGCCATGTAGAGATGAAGGAAAAAAACGAGGACAAGGTCGTACTGGTAACCCTCAAGGCCACCGAGGCTATTCGTGCGGCCATCGAGGATGGTCTCGACGGAGCCGCGGCCGCCGTCTACCTTGACGACGTCCCGGAGGAAAAAAGAGCGGAGGCTTTGAGATCCGCCAATGCGATAATGCCCTTCTTCTTCAACAAGGAGGTGCAAGAGAGCGAGTACGGCCTGCTGGAGGAGGTCGAGCTGATGCAGTCCGTCTCCACGGGGCTCGAGTTCCTGCCTTTCGACCTGTTGCCGAGCAAGATGATCCTCGCATGCAACGCGGGAGGATGGGCGCTCCAGATCGCCGAACACACGGTGGCCCTCCTGCTGGCGCTGACCAGGCGGCTGGTGCCGTTGCACAACGACCTGGCCAGAGGGGTATTCGGAAGGGACGCCTACTCGCCAGCGAGCCTTAGAGGAAAGGTGCTGACCGTGGCGGGCTACGGAGGAATCGGCAGGAACACCGCAGAGCTTCTTCGGGCCTTCGGCATGAAGATCTACGCGCTGAACACCAGCGGACGGACGGACGACCCGGTCCAGTTCATGGGCACCCTGAAGAACCTGCCGGAGATACTGCCCACGACCGACGTCCTGCTGATGTCCCTCCCCCTGACCAAACACACCAGGGGCATAGTCGGCAAGAAGGAGCTCGACCTGATGAAGCCGGACGCGATCCTGCTCAACGTGGCCAGGGCTGCGCTGGTGGTCGAGGAGGACCTCTACAACCACCTTAGGGACAATCCGGAGTTCCAGGCCGGCTTCGACGTCTGGTGGAAGGAGCCCACTTGGGGGACAGGGCCGTTCGCGCTCGACCATCCCTTCCTGGAGCTTACCAACATGGTCGGCTCTCCCCACAACTCCAACCGCTGCGAGAACGACATCGTGAACGCATCCAAAGTCGCCGCCGCCAACGCAGCTGCCTTCTTCAGGGGAGAGAGGATCCGCGGGATAATCAACAGAGAAGACTACGTCGGTGACTGAGGGGGGGAGTTGCGATGCCGAGGGTTTCAATAGCCACCTTCAACGTGAACTCGGTCCGCGCGCGGCTTCCGATCCTCCAAAGATGGCTAGCGGAGCGGGATGTCGACGTGTTGTGTCTACAGGAGACGAAAGTCGTGGACGACCTGTTTCCCGTGGAACCCTTCGAAGAGATGGGCTATCGTGCCGTGTTTAGGGGCGAAAAGTCCTATAACGGAGTAGCGCTGCTGACGAAGGAGACGATGGAGGGATTCGCGATAGGCTTCGGAGACGGAGAGGAGCCGGAGTGCGACACTCGCATAATCAGGGGGCGCATCGGAGACTTCTTCTTCATAAACACCTACGTGCCCCAGGGGAAGGCGATCGACCACGACGATTACATCTTCAAGCACCGCTTCCTCGACAGGACCCTCGCCCTGATCGACAGGGAGTACGACACGACCGAGAAACTGGCGTGGGTGGGTGACATCAACGTTGCCCCGACAGACATCGACGTCACCAGCCCGGAGAGAAAGCGCAAGCATCCTTGCTTTGCGCCGGACATACAGGAGAAGTTCGAGCAGGTAAAGGAGTGGGGCTTCATCGACCTCTTCCGCAGGTATCGCCCCGAAGAGGGGGAGTTCTCCTACTTCGACTACCGGGTGAAGAACTCGCTCGAGAGAAACATAGGCTGGAGGATCGACCACATTCTGACCACCCCGGCGCTGGCGGAGAAGGCCGTGGACTGCTTCATCGACCGAACCCCTAGGGGCTGGGAGCAGCCGTCCGACCACACTCCCGTAGTGGCTATCTTCGATCTGTAGGTCAAGGGGTAACGGGGGGGGGCGAACAACGCCCCCCTTTCTATCTCGAATCGCGCCCTCAGCGCCCTTTCAGCAGCTCCTTCACCGCATTTCGGATGTCGCTGGGTTCTCGCCCAAGCGAGTCGGCCGCATCGCGCAACTTTACGCTAGCGTCGACGTCGGCGGGCCAATCGGCCTTTTCGAGGATGGAGGAGAGTTCGAGTTCGTATCCCGATGCTATCTCGGCCAGGGAAAAACTTCCCTTGAGCTCGTCCGGGTTCTGAGGTACCTCGGTCGTCCGCAGTCCGGACTGAGTTAAGCCAACGGGAGCTGGAGCGAACGTCTGCCAGTAACCGGCCAGCCTCGATGCCCCGTAGCCGGCGAAGTAGAGTGTCACGCCGAGCAGCCCCACTGACAGGGCGGACATCGCCCTGCCGCCGACCGTCGAGAAGCGCAGGGTCCCGGGCACGGGGCACTCCTCCACACAGCGGCCGCATGCGATGCAGTCCGCGCTCGTCACCCTTTCGACCGACATGGGCGAAAGCCCCATCGGACAGGATCGGTCGCACTTCCCGCACGAGATGCAGGTCTCCTTGTCGCGGGCCACCTTGGTCGGGCTGATCTTCTGGAGAATACCGAGCGCTGCGCCCAGGGGGCAGAGATAGCGGCACCAGAAGCGCTCGATGAAGAGTCCTGCTCCTATCACGATGAAAAAGAGAACGATGTAGCCGCCCGGGGAAGAGGAGATCTCCTCCCAGCCGGAGGACAGGTGCATCCACGCGGCCCACGGGTCGGCCCGGTCGCGCCAGACCAAAGTGCCGGTGGTCCAGGTCGCGTACAGGATCATGCACAGGGTAAAGTACTTCAGCAGCCTCATCCCCCGGTCGAGGGCGGGAGGAAGCTCCATGCGACGGATTCCAAGCCTTCGCGCGGCAAGGTTTGAAAACTCGCCGATGCTCCCCAGCGGGCAGATCGTCCCGCAGAAGACCCTGCCCAGCAGCAGAGTGACGACAGCCACTATGACAAATAGCACCAGCGAGCTGGGCGCGGTTCGCCTTAGCCATTCGCCCGACGTCAGCCAGCTGTGGATCGTTTCCAGCCCGCCGAAGGGACAGAGGGCGTCTACCGTGGGCACTCCGCCCTTCCCCCCGCCAAGCGCCTGGTGCTGATAGCCTACCCATGATATGTACGCCAGAAAACCGAACATGATGCCGTACCTGATGCGCTTCCATGAGAACACCCGATCATCCCCTTTTTTGGAATTTACCGGCAAAAGAATAGCATGCAGGGAGGCGCGTGTCATTGTCGTTTGTTCCAGTGAAGAAGCAGGCCGAATGGCGGATGGGTATGCTTTTAAATAGTGAGGGGAATTGCCGTTACGATGTCGCCCGGGTCTTCCCCCGAGTTTTCCATTATAATGATCTTTATTGTCGCAGCGCCGTAAAAGGCGCGGCGGAACGCAAAGAAGGAGGGACCTTCCATGGACGTATCGCCGATGGCCGGCAAGAGGGCCGATCACACGATGTTGGCGGACATACCGGCGCTGGTGGCCTCGTACTACACCACGAACCCCGACCCGGACGATCCGGGACAGCTGGTGTCCTTCGGAACCTCGGGTCACAGGGGCTCGTCGCTCAGGGGCGCCTTCAACGAGGATCACATAGTCGCGGTCAGCGCTGCAATAGTCGAGCACAGGAGGGGTGCCGGGATCTCGGGCCCGCTCTACGTCGGCAAGGACACCCACGCCCTGTCTGAGCCCGCGTTCAGGACCGCGGTCGAGGTGTTTGCGGCCGCCGGGGTGCATACGGTGATCCAGAGCGGCTTCGGATATACCCCGACCCCTGTCGTCTCCCGCGCCATACTCCAGTGGAACGAACGGGGGGGGAGCAGGGCGGACGGGGTTGTCATAACTCCGTCGCACAACCCTCCCGAGGACGGCGGCTTCAAGTACAACCCGCCGTCGGGCGGCCCCGCGGATGTGGAGATCACGGGCGCGGTGCAGAGACGGGCCAACGAGCTGCTACGCGAAGGGATAGAGTCCGTGGCAAGGATCCCCTTCGAGAGGGCCCTCAAGGCCGACTGCGTCAGTCACGAGGACTTCGTCTGTCCATACGTGGACGACCTGGCCTCGGTGGTGGACATGGAGGCGATAGCACGCTCCGGCGTCTCGATAGGGGCCGACCCGATGGGTGGCTCCGGGGTGGCCTACTGGGGGGCGATAGCGGAGCGGTACGGGCTGAACCTCGAGGTCGTCAACCCGGTGGTCGACCCGACATTCTCCTTCATGCCGCTGGACTGGGATGGGAAGATAAGGATGGACTGCTCGTCCGCCTACGCGATGGCGGGCCTGGTGGAGCTCAAGGACAGGTACGACATAGCCTGGGGGAACGACTCGGATTTCGACCGCCACGGGATAGTCGTGCCGGACAGGGGGCTTCTCCCCCCCAACGGGTACCTGTCGGTCGCGGTGGAGTACCTGTTTACTCACAGGCCGGGCTGGAGAGAGGATGCGGCGGTGGGCAAGACGCTCGTCTCCAGCTCGCTCATCGATCGGGTCGCGCGCGAGGTCGGGAGAGAGTGCGTCGAGGTCCCGGTGGGGTTCAAGTGGTTCGTCGACGGGCTGCTGAAAGGTTCGCTCGGGTTCGGCGGTGAGGAGAGCGCAGGCGCGTCCTTCCTCCGAAGGGACGGAATGGCGTGGAGCACGGACAAGGATGGCATAATACTAAACCTGTTGGCTGCGGAGATGCTTGCAGTCACCGGGGAGCATCCGGGCCAGAGGTACGACGCGATCGCGTCGCGCCTGGGGGAGCCGTACTACGCCCGAATCGACGCCCCTGCGTCGGCCGAGCGGAGAGACCTGCTCAAGAACCTGTCGCCGGATGACGTGAAGGCCGAGACATTGGCCGGCGAGCCGATAACGGCGAGGCTTACCGAGGCGCCGGGGAACGGCGCGCCGATAGGGGGTCTGAAGGTGATGTCCGAAAACGGCTGGTTCGCCGCCAGGCCGTCCGGGACGGAGGACGTCTACAAGATCTACGCCGAGAGCTTTGTCGGGGAGGAGCATCTTGCCAGGATCCAGGCCGAGGCCCGCAGGATGGTGGAGGAAGTCTTCGCGGCGTCGGGGGTGTAGTAGAGCCCTTGAAAAAATCGGAGGCCGCACGCTCTTTCCGCGCGGCCTCCGATTGTTCTCCCCGGCATGACCCGTGTTCGTAGACACCTGTCGCCGTCCGATCTCTATCAAGCCTTCAGGCCAGCGTGTCGACGCCACCCGACTTGAAAATTCCACTCTCCTCCGCCTGGTCAGGCCGGTCGTACCCGGCACCGCCGCCGAGGAGGTAGTGTTCGAAACTCTTTCTTCCGCGGTCTTTCCTTGGGCGCTCCTTCGCCGTCTTTCCAGTGACCCGCCTTCCCTGGGCCGCGAGAACCGAAAGGCTCGGAGTCGCCTCTACAAATCGTTTGTCACGCATGGCGCTCCCCCCTTTGTACCTATGTATCGGCAACAGGGGAGATGTATATTAGATTCGGAAGAGAAGAACGTCCGGCGCGTGCTCCTGTAACACTGCACGCGCCGGACGCAGGGTTAAGACAGTTCATTTCTGCAAAGGCCGCCTATCGGTTTTTCAGCTTGATAACGACGAAAACCACGGCTATTACCGCCATGATCCCAAGCCATATCGTTGTGGCGGTGTTCATGAGCAACACCTCCTCACTTTGCAACAGAACCCCGGGAATCCGCGCGGAAAAACGAGGTTTACCCAAACCAGCGCTTATGCTCCAACCGAGTTAAAGCTAACATAATTTACATCGATATTCAAGTAATAATGAGCAAAGAGGACGATTTACTCTTGGCCCTGTTCTGGTATGTTTTTCTACCTGCTCTGCCTCGAAGGGGAGTATGAGTTGCAAAAGGACGTATCAGGCAGTGATCGCGAAGCCTAGTTCCTGAGAGGGGGCCAGTTTGTTGCTGCTCTCGTACGCCTCGATGGTATTCTGCCTTGCCAGCTCCGCCCTCGCCCTCATCTGGGCGGCCGAGGCTGCTGCAGCGACCTGCAGGTCCTGGGGGGAGGGGTCGCCGGGCGCCAGGGCCGCGCGCTTGACCTGCTCCATTATCTGGATGGTCTCCTCCGGGGTTCTCCCCTCGGGAGCGGAGATGGAGACCTCTCCTCCGACTATATACCTGGTGCCGTCGGGTGCGGTCGCGTAAGTGTAAGAGACGGGGCCGGCGTACTGACCTCCGACGGCCTTGTGAGCTGCCTCGTGAGCGATCACCTCGCGCTCCACGGCCTTCAGCCTGGCCTTGCTCTCCTCTGTGAGCTCGATTCGGCCATCTTCAAAGAACGATTCAGTTTCGCCCCGGGGTTCGCGGTCTCGAGAGGGAGAACGCCCGACGGAACTATCGCGCTCGTCTTCCCTGTACGTGACGGTGGCGCCGGTGATGTAGCGCCTGCCGTCGGGGCCGATCTCGTAGTGGTAGACGGTCGAGGTAACCTGTCCCTGCGCCCTGATCGCCATCTCCTGGCGCATGACCTCCTGTTCGGCGCGGCGCAGACTGTTCCGTCCTTCGCTGTTCTTGACGGGCGTGACCATCATGGTCGCACTGACCGGCGCAACTGCGGCTATTCCTGGCATGCGTAGTCCCTCCTCCCTTGTGCTATTTCATCGTACTTGCTGTTGCGATCAAGAAAAACCGGGCAAAACTTCAGCAGTGTCGTTTTTACAGTATCGCCCGTGAAGGGCTTAGGAATAAAGTCGACCATCCCGGCCAAGCGACTTTTTGAGTGCTCCTCGGGCTGATCGGCGCTGGACATGGCTATTATCGGGATCTTGCTGTTCGACTCTCCCGCGCCGCCCTCTTTGATAAATGCGGTCGCCTCGTAGCCGTTCATCTCCGGCATGTAAATATCCATCAGCACGGCGTCGTACTGGTTACACTGAAGTTCATCGAAAGCGGAGGAAGCGGAGGATACCCCGGTGACCTGGCAGCCAATGCTTTTTAAGACGAAAAGGGCAAGTTTCAAGCTTACGGAGCTGTCGTCAACGACCAAAACCCTGCACAATTACCAAAACACCCCCTGTCTGGAAGAGAAAGGAGCTGTACGAGCGCGTATATATCACTTATCCATCCTATGAATGCTACACTATCGGCCCGATTAATGCAAATTTTTTTATTTCGCCTAAATCCGCAGGTTCATCTCCTTGTAGAAGGTCAGTAGGCCCTCAGACCTAGCTCGTCGCTCAAGCGCTTGAGCATCCTCATCCCTGCGACGGAGTTCCCCTTCTCGTCCAGGGCGGGCCCGCAGGTTCCGATGCCCATTCGACCCCTGACCGCCGCTGAAATGCCCCCGCCGACACCGCTCTTCGCGGGGATCCCGACCGACACCGCGAACTCGCCGGAGCCGTTGTACATGCCGCAGGTCGCCATTATGGCCCTGGTTATCTCCGCGACGCGCCGCGATACGACCTGCTCGTCGGTCAAAGGATTCAGCCCGTCGGCCGCGAGGGTCGCCCCCAGGACGGCGAGGTCTCGACAGTCGGCCTCCAGGCTGCACTGGCGAAAGTAGGTGTCCAGGATATCGTTCACGTCGCCCTCGAGATTGTCCACGCTCTTTAGGAACCAGGCAAGGGAGCGATTTCTGGCCGCCGTGTCGCGCTCCGATGAGAACACCGCCTCGTTCACCGATATGGATTGATTCCCGGTCATCCTGGCGGCCATGTCGGCCACGGCCGCGAAGCGCGCCTCGCTTCTCTCCCACGGGAGCATGGAGAGCACGACGATGGCGCCGGAGTTTATCAGCGGGTTGTGAGGCCGGTGGGGCGCGTCCATCTCGAGCCTCATGATCGAGTTGAAGGAGTCGGCCAACGGGTCCATGCCAACGCGCGAGAATA
The DNA here is from genome assembly GCA_012521675.1 of Synergistaceae bacterium. Classification (NCBI taxonomy): domain Bacteria; kingdom Thermotogati; phylum Synergistota; class Synergistia; order Synergistales; family Synergistaceae; species Synergistaceae bacterium. The sequence continues at coordinate 97,313 of JAAYLU010000065.1, forward strand.
CCTCCTCCTCGCCGCAGACGGACAGGGCCAGGGCCAGCGATATGATCTTGGAGACCGACTGCATGGTGAACTTGTAGTCCAAGTCTCCCGAGGCAGCAGGCCCCGACGAAAGATCGAACAGGGCCACACCGACGGCATCTCGCCTTGCCTTTGCCAGTTCGGGGATGTAGGTGGCGGTCCTTCCGCCCCGCCACGCGTCTCCGCACTCATTTACAATCGAGTCAAGCAGCTTCTGCATCTCGTCCCCCCCTTCGAATTCTTGCCTCCAAAGACCGTGCACGCCCGCAGGCGCGGGCCTCACTCCGAGTAGCTTCCAAGGTGCTTGGCGAAGAAGCTCTCCATAGCCCGGTAGAGGTCGAATCTGTTCTCTTCGTTCTGGAAGCCGTGTCCCTCGTTCTCCTTGACCATGTACTCGACGTCGATGCCGCGCTTTCTCAAAGCCTCGACTATCTGGTCTGACTCGGCCTTTTTCACTCTCGGATCGTTGGCCCCTTGAGCCACGAGGAGGGGTGCCTTGATCTTGTCCGCGTGGAATACAGGGGAAGCGGCCCTCAATAGGTCCTGCTCCGTCTCCGGGTCCCCTATCTGCTCGTAAAGCATCTTCCTTCCCAGCTCCCAGTAGGGGGGAATCGTCTCCAGAAGAGTGAATATGTTGGAGACCCCGACGTAATCCACACCGCATGAGTACAGATCGGGAGTGAAGGCCAGTCCGGCGAGCACAACGTAGCCGCCGTAGGAACCTCCGAATATTCCTATCCTCTTCGGGTCCGCTGTGCCTGAGTCGATCATCCACTGGACGCCGTCGGTTATGTCGTCCTGCATTGCCCGGCCCCACTCCTTGAAGCTCGCCTCCCAGAAGGCGCGCCCATACCCGGTGGAGCCGCGGAAGTTCATCTGCAGCACCGCCAGGCCGCGACTTGCCAAAAACTGCACCACTGGGTTGAAGCCCCAGACATCGCGGACCCACGGGCCTCCGTGCGGATGTATCACCACCGGCAGGTTCTTTCCGTCAGAGCCGGGAGGAAGGGTGAGGTACCCGTGGATCGTCAGCCCGTCACGAGCCCTGTAGGATATCGCCTTCATCGGCGCCATCCTCTCCTCAGGGAGCCACGGGGTCACGTCCTCAAGTTTTTTCAGCTCCCTGTTCGCCATGTCGTAGAAGTAGTACGTCCCGGCGGTCCTGTCGCTGTTCGCTATCAGAAGGGCCC